>WFTU01000001.1 GCA_015485375.1 Paracoccaceae bacterium
ATGACCGAGCTGACCTCCGAAGCCATTGCCGAGATGACCCGCGAGTTCGAGCGTAGCGGCGGAAGGGTTCGCCGGATCCGGCGCGGGGCGTCGGCCAACCGGCCAGCAACCTTGCCGCGCGATTTGCGGGACGAATATCTCGAGCGCGGCCGACACAAGAAATATGCCGGAATACGCTATATTCTGACGTTGAAGCAGGTGCTCGCGGTCGAAAGAATGATCGAGCGACGTGCCGGTCTGGACGCGATTGCGGCAAGGATCGGGATGGCTGGCAAGTCGCTGGAAAAGATCGTCGCGCGCCTCGAGGCGTCCGGCGTGGCGTTTCCGGATTATCTGCGCAGGAACACCACGGTATTGGTTGCAGATCGCCGCAAAAAACCGAAGCAGGAAAGTGTCGACGGGCCGGAAAAGAAGGCGCCAACGAGGCCGGGGAAAGAAATACGGCCGCTGACCAGTATGGAGCTGCAGGCCTTCGAGATGGTGCGCTGCGGTTACAACAACAATGTGGCCGCCAAGTCGTATGGCATTCAGCCGCCCACCCTGCGCCAGCTGATCATCACCCGCTTCGGCGACGTGCACGGTTTGCAGAAGATACAGAATTTCGCAGCGCTGCAACGCGCGCTCGAGGTCGCAAGCAACCGCTCCGAAGAGACTGACGATCACGGCCCGCATTGCCTGAATTGCGGTGCATCGATGCCGGAAGGATGGCGGGGCGGGCGGTGCGATCCTTGTGCCGGCCGCGCGCCGTTGCGGAGAGATGCCGAATGAGTGTGGCGCGGATCCATTGCGAGGTTTTGCGGGTTCCGGTTTCACGCCAGACAGCCGCGCGCTTGCGGTCATTGGCTGCCGAGGTCGAGGCGGAATTGCCCGAACTGGCGAGCCAGCTGCTGGAAGAATGTGCAATCAGCTACGTCGAAATGAAAGGGGGCAGAGATGCCGAAAAGGAATAGTTACCCCGTGGGAATCCCGTGCAGCTACAACCGCCAGACGGTGCTCGACATCGTCGCCGGATCGCTGCCGGAAACGGGCGAGACCGTTACCATCCCGCGCGAACTGCTCGAGGCCATTGTGCTGGTTGCGGCGGATATCGTCGTTGACGGCCAGCTTTGGGACCGCAACCTGACGGATGCCGCGCGTGCCCTGTCGAAGCCGGAATTCGGCGGCGCGGCGTGGCGGTCGAGCCTGCGGCGGAACTCGCAGCACTTGCTGCATGTCCTCGAGGAAGAGGGGTTCGTCAGGATTTTCGACAACAGCATCGATTGTGCGGCCTATCAGGCCGGACTGGAGGTGGCGTGATGGCGGGCAGTGTCAACAAGGTGATCCTGATCGGCAACCTCGGGCGCGATCCCGAGGTCCGCACGTTCCAGAACGGCGGCAAGGTGTGCAATCTGCGGATCGCGACATCCGAAAGCTGGAAAGATCGCAATACCGGCGAGAAGCGCGAGCGCACGGAGTGGCATTCGGTCGCGATATTCAACGACGGTCTGGTCCGTGTTGCCGAGCAGTATCTGAAAAAGGGCGCGACGGTTTACATCGAGGGCAAGCTGCAGACCCGGAAGTGGCAGGACCAGTCAGGCAACGACCGCTATTCGACCGAGGTGGTGTTGCAGGGTTTCGATGCCAAGCTGGTGATGCTGGGCCGCAAGCCGGATGGCGGCGGGCAGGCACAGGAAAACCATGGTGGTGGCCCGTCCGGCGGATATGGCGGGCAGCAGGCTGATCTTGAAGACGAGATCCCGTTCTGATGGGTCTGCCAGCCAAATACGTCCGGCAGGATGTGCCGGTGGATATGCACGCGCTGCTTCGCAAGGCGGCGGAACTGGGCATGAAGGTGCGGGTTTCGCCGGATAATCCGGAACTCGGGTATGTGTTTTGCCAGAACTGTGGCGACGGGCGCGACGTCAAGATTGTGCTTTCGAGGTGGGAGAATGCCCCCTTCGGATGCCTGCGCGCGCCCGGCGGCGCCTGTTCAGGAAGGCAGGCCGGATGATGCAGGAGGATCCGCGGCTGGAGGAGGCGAAGGCAATGCCGATCGAGGGTATCGTCGGGCTGCTGGATATTCCGAATCTGAAACGTGCCGGCAACGAGCTGACGGGGCCATGCCCGGTGTGTGGCGGTGTTGACCGGTTTTCAATCAGCCCGCGCAAGAATCTGTTCAACTGTCGCCAGTGTGGCGGCGGTGACGGTATAAAGCTGGTCGAGCTGGTGCAGGGTTGCGATTTCAAATCCGCCCTGTCGTTTTTATGTGGCGAGGCGCCTGCCGCGATATCGCCGGAAGAACAACGTCGCCGCGCGCGCCGCGCCAAGGAAGCCAGACGGAAAAGCGAGGCAGAAGCGCGCCGGTATCGCGAAGCGGCGATCCGGGCGGCGAAGAAAATCTGGGCAGAGGCGCTGGCCGGGAATAACGGCCATGCCGGAGTATATCTGGAGCAGCGCGCGATCGATATCGACCGGCTCCCGCCTTGTCTGCGCGAAATACACAGTCACAAATACTACCATATCGAGGGCCGCAAGCCGGTTCACGTTCATACCGGACCCTGCATGAT
>WFTU01000002.1 GCA_015485375.1 Paracoccaceae bacterium
GGCCCCGAACAGATAGGCGTTCACCGCATGGTTTTCGCCGGACTGCATGGCCTTTGATGTGTTGGCAAGCGCCTGCGCCTCGGCCTTCGACAGGCGCAAGGCCTTCGCCGGATTCTCGCCGCCGAGCGCCACCAGCCGCCGTTGCCAGCGCGGCGGGATATTGTTGGTCTGCTCCAGATGCACCAGCGGCGCGATGAATTGGGCGCTGCTTCCGGCCAGAACCTGTGCCAGCGCGCTGCAGGCCTCCATTGCGGCCAGTGCGGGGGCGGGATCGGGGGCGGCGAGGAGCTTTTTCATCTCGGCACCGTTGCGCTCCTTCGACAGTCTGGCGATACCCTCGACATGGGTGGCGCAGGCGGCGAGGCCTTCGGGGTCCAGCCCCTCGGCGGGGTCGCCATACCATGCATAGAAACGGAAGAAACGCAGGATGCGGAGGTAGTCCTCCTCGATCCGTTTCGCGGCGTCCTCGATAAACCGGATGCGGCGGGCCTCGATGTCCGGCAGGCCGCCGATGGGGTCTCTCAGGGTGCCGTCGGCGGCAACATAGAGCGCGTTGACGGTGAAATCGCGGCGGAGCGCATCGTCGTGGATATTGTCGGAATAGGCCACGGTGGCGCGGCGCCCGTCCGTGGCAACATCCTTGCGGAATGTCGTGACCTCGTGCGGGATGCTGTTGCTGATAACGGTGATGGTGCCGTGGTCGATACCGGTCGGCACGGCCTTCATGCCCGCGGCCTCGACGATCTCCACCACCTGTTCGGGGCGCGCGTCGGTGGCCATGTCCACATCGGCAATCGGCACGCCGAGCAGCGCATTGCGCACGCAACCGCCCACGGTATAGGCCTGATGCCCCGCGTCCTCCAGCGCCCGCAACACCCGTTGTGTGTCCGGCGCGGTCAACCAGTCTCCGCTCACCAGCATTGCATCATCCGATCCGAAAGCGCCTTGATCATCCGCGCGGTGGCGCCCCAGATGTAATAGGGGCCATAGGGAATGGTGTAATACCGCCGCCGGTGGCCCTGCCAGTTGCGGCCCTGAATGCTCATGTTGGCGGGGTCCATCAGAAAATCGAGCGGGGTTTCGAAGACTTCCTCGACCTCGCCGCGCTCCGGTTGCGGCGTAAAATCCTGCACCAGACCGACCATCGGGGTGATGGTGAAATTCGTGACCGTTTCATGCGTATCCAGCGGGCCGAACAGATCGACTACGGCGGGCGGCAGGCCGATCTCCTCCTGCGCCTCGCGCAGTGCCGCTTCGGCAATGGTCTCGCCATCCTCGATCTTGCCGCCGGGGAAGGCCACCTGCCCCGGATGGTGTTTGAGGTGCGAGGCGCGTTTGGTCAGCACCACCTGCAAGCCGTTCGGCCGCGCAATCACCGGCACCAGAACGGAGGCCGGACGCAGCTTGCGGCCCTTGGGCAGCAACGCGGTATATTCGGGGTTCAGATCATAGTCCGACGAGGGCGCAACCGGACCCATCGCGACAGCCTGCTGCAATTGTTCCAGCGCAATCACAGCAGATGCCCGCTTTTGGCGGCTTTGGTGGCCAGATACCCCTCGTTATGCGGGTTTTCCCCGACCTTGAGGGGGACACGCTCGGCGACCTTGACGCCGGAGGCCTCCATCATCGCGACCTTGGCGGGGTTGTTGGTCATCAGGCGCACGGCATCAAATCCCATCGCCTTGAGGATTTCCGCGCCTAGACGGAAATCCCGTTCGTCATCCTCGAAACCGAGGCGATGGTTGGCTTCGACCGTATCGAAACCCTGATCCTGCAACGCATAGGCGCGCATCTTGTTGGCGGCGCCGATCCCGCGCCCTTCCTGATTCATATAAAGCAGCACGCCCGCACCTTCCTCGCCGATTTGCGCCAGTGCCGCGCGCAGTTGCGGGCCACAATCGCATTTGAGCGAGCCGAGCAGGTCGCCGGTAAAACAGGCGGAATGGAGGCGGGATAGCACGGGCTTGTCGCGGGGGGGATTGCCGATTTCGATAGCGTAGTGTTCCTCGCCACCGTCAAAGGGGCGGAACACATGCACGCGGCCCTGTTCGGAGACGTGCATCGGCAGGCGGGCGGCGGAAACCTCCTGCAACTCGGTGACTTCGCCGAGCGTCAGCAGATCCTGCGCCGCGATCCGGTTCAACCCGTATTCCTGCACCAGCGCATCCGCATCCAGCAACGGCAGCACCACGACGGCGGGCAGCAGATGCGCCCGTTTGGCCAGCACGATTCCGGCGCGGTGAATATCGGCCGAACCTTCGCGGATGGCTTTGAACGGCCCTTTCATCGGAATGTCGAGATCGCGCGACGGATCGGCCATGGCGTGGAACCAGCCGGCATCCGCATCTGGCGGCACCGCGATCCGCACCAGATCGCCGTCATAGGCGGGGGTATGCAGGGTTTCGGCCCGACGGGCGGTGATGGCCAGTTGCAGGCCTGCCCCCAGATCGCGCAATTCCGCCAGCCGCGCGGGGGTCAGGACCTCGGCCGCCAGCACCAGTGCGGCACTATCGCCGTCGCTCACCGCCACCGGCACACCGATGCGGATATCGCTGCCCATGCGGGCAATGCGTTCTTCTCGGTTCAGGGAAAGGGTCATGCGGGCCGCCAAATGTTACAGGTCTGTGTCATCATATATCCCCTGAGTGCCGGAATTGAAACATTTCCCGCAAAAGCGACACAGCTCTGTGAGGCATCTTGCGAAAACCGGCTGCTCCGAACATCTTGAGGGCAGAAACGGAGGAATACACAATGGGCAATATCAAGAAAATCCTGATGGTCGATGACGAGGAAGACCTGCGCGAGGCGCTGGCCGACCAGTTGGTCATGACCGACGAGTTCGATGTGTTCGAGGCCGGAACCGGGGCCGAGGGTCTGAAAAAAGCCAAAGAAGCCCTGTATGACCTGATCGTTCTGGATGTCGGCCTGCCCGATATGGACGGCCGCGAGCTGTGCCGCCTGATGCGCAAGCAGGGCGTCAAGGCGCCGATCCTGATGCTGACCGGCCACACGACCGACTCCGACACCATTCTGGGGCTGGACGCGGGGGCAAACGACTATGTTTCCAAACCGTTCAAGTTTCCGGTGCTGCTGGCCCGCATCCGCGCCCAGCTTCGCCAGCACGAACAGTCAGAGGACGCCGTATTCACCATCGGGCCCTATACGTTCAAACCGGCGGCGAAGATGCTGATTGACGATGACGAGCGCAAAATCCGCCTGACGGAGAAGGAAACCAACATCCTGAAATTCCTCTATCGCGCCAACGAAGGTGTCGTCGCCCGCGATGTGCTGCTGCACGAGGTCTGGGGCTATAACGCCGGTGTCACCACGCACACACTGGAGACCCATATTTACCGTCTGCGCCAGAAGATCGAGCCGGATCCCTCCAACGCCCGGTTGCTGGTGACCGAAAGCGGCGGATACCGCCTCGTGATTTAAAGAATTACCCTCCCTGAACCTGAGCCCGCTGCGCCTGTCGTAGCGGGTTTTTTTGTTTCTGGCCTCCGGTTTTCCGGCTCTCGCTGAATCGCCCTGTCTGGTGCATTTGGCCGCAGCCCATGGAAACCGCAGGTATCAACGAATAACTTAGGGGCTGAAATCGTGTTTTTGTGGTCTAAACCCCATAAAATCACGGCTCGACGCTTGACCTTCCACCAACTGGAAACCCTAGTTGAACCCTAACGACCGACAAGGACATAAAATGACTACGCCTGTTTCTGAATTTACACGCCGCAATTTTCTTAAAACCACATCCGCCGCATTTGTCTTGGCGGGAGCCTTTCCGCTGGCCGTTTCGGCTCAGCAAAGCGGTGCCACGAATCCGCTGAAAATCCCCGCTCAGGACGCAGGCCGCGACGAAGGCGGCGTGCGTGTTTATGACCTGACCATGCAGAAGGGCGTCACCACCTTTTTCGAGGGTTACAAAACCGCGACGCTCGGGCTGAACGGGGACTACCTCGGGCCGACCCTGCGTATGCGCGACGGCGAGACCGTGCGTATCAATGTCACCAACACCATTGGCGAGACCTCGACCCTGCACTGGCACGGGATGCACCTGCCGGCGAAAATGGATGGTGGTCCGCACCAGACAATTCCGAACGGCACGACATGGTCGCCCGAATTCACAGTCAAACAGAAGGCCGCCGCGCTCTGGTATCACTCCCACCAGATGGAAAAAACCGCCGAGCATGTCTGGAGAGGCCTCGCCGGAATGGTCTGGGTCGACGATGCGGAAAGCGATGCGATCGAGCTGCCGAAGACCTACGGCACCGACGACCTGCCGCTGGTGCTGCAGGATCGCCGTTTCGACAGCAATGGCGGCATGGAATACAACGCCGGTATGCGTGACATGATGATGGGCATGGTCGGCAATGTTGCCCTGACCAACGGCACCGTCGATCCCTATTTTGAGGCCACGACCGAAAAGGTGCGCCTGCGCATCCTGAACGGCTCCAACGCCAGTTTCTATTACCTCGGTCTCGACAATGACCAGCCGTTCACGCAGGTCGCCTCGGACGGGGGTTTCCTTGAAACACCCGTGGAAATGACACGCCTGCTGCTTGGTCCGGCGGAACGGGCCGAAATCGTTGTAGATCTGACTCCGGGGCAGGTTGTTTCGCTGCGCAATATCTCCAACGCCTCGGGTTTCCGTTTCCTCGAAATCCGGGCCGCCGAAACCCTGACTCCCTCGCCCGCGATTCCCGCGCGTCTGACCAGCATCGAATGGCTGGACCCGAAAGACGCCGCTGTGACCCGCCGCTTCGATATGGAGACCCGTATGGGTGGCATGATGGGTGGCAACTCACACACCATCAACGGCAAGGTCATGGACATCAAACGGATCGACGAGACCGTGAAGAAAGGCGACACCGAAATCTGGGAAATCCGCAATGTCGCCGGTATGCCGCACGTCTGGCATATGCATGACGTGCAGTTCCAGATCCTCGACCGGAACGGCAAACCGCCCGCTGCCAACGAACGCGCCCGCAAGGATGCCGTCACATTGCGCGGTGGCGAGGTCGTGCGTCTGATCATGCGGTTCGAGGATTACGCCGATCCCGACAGCCCGTTCATGTTCCACTGCCACATTCTGGAACACGAGGATGCGGGCATGATGGGACAATTCGTGGTGGTCTGACACCTTATAACCTGACAGGAAAGCAAACGATGACAAAATTTGACCAGGACTCTCTGTTCCCCGCAACGGCCATGCCGGATGCCGAATGGTGGAAACAGTTGTGGCCCAGGCCGGAACTTGTCTTGCGCAAAGTTTGCATCCGGCCCGGGATGCGTGCCGTTGACCTGTGTTGCGGTGACGGCATGTTTACCGCGCCGATGGCGCGTATGCTCGAAGGGCGCGTGATCGGGGTCGATATCGACCCCGCCATGCTCTCGCGCGCAAAACGTCATGTCAAAAAACAGGGCGCGCCCGCTTGCACGTGGGTGCAGGGGGACGCGCGCAGCCTGCCCGATCTGCTCGACGAAAAGGTCGATGCGGTTCTGATCGCCAACACCTTCCACGGCATCCCCGACAAGGCGGAGATGGTGCGGGCTGTGAAAAAGGTGCTGAACCCCGGCGGATTGTTCATCGTCATCAACTGGCATGCACAACCGCGCGAGGAAACCACGGTGCTGGGCCATGCGCGCGGTCCGGCAACCGAAATGCGCATGACTCCGGTCGAGGTCAGTAAAATGGTCGAGGCTGAAGGATTTGCGCTGGAGACCGTGGCCGAGCTGCCGCCCTATCATTATGGCGCTGTGTTCCGTTTGCCGGAATAGCCCGCTTCGGAATTTGTGACGCAATGTGAAATTATGCCACTCGCCACCGTCGGCTGGCGGGGGTATCCTGTGCCGGAATGCAACAGGAGGCATGCATATGGACCTGATGGACAGCCCGCTTTATCCGGCAATCAACTTTCTCGCCGTGCTGCTGATTTTCGCGATCGGGCTGGCGATTGTGGTCTTTCTGGTCCTGTTCGTAATCGACTCGCGCCAAAGCCACGACGCCGTGCGCCGCAATTATCCGGTGCTGGGGCGGTTCCGTTACCTGTTTTCGACGCTTGGAGAGTTTTTCCGGCAGTATTTCTTTGCCATGGATCGCGAGGAGATGCCGTTCAACCGCGCGGAGCGGGACTGGATCGCGAAATCCTCGGGCGGGAAGGACAACACAATAGCCTTCGGTTCCACCAAATCGTTAACCATTCCCGGCACACCGATTTTCGTAAATTGCCCGTTTCCGAAACTGGATGACGAGGCCCATTCGGCGCCTCCGGTGGTCATCGGCCCTTATGCACGCGCGCCTTATGCCGCGCCGTCGATCATCAATATTTCCGGCATGAGTTTCGGCGCGTTGTCGAAACCGGCGGTGCGGGCGCTCTCCATCGGGGCGAAGATGGCGGGGTGCTGGATGAATACCGGCGAGGGCGGGCTGTCTCCGTTCCATCTGGAGGGGGGTTGCGACATCGTTTTCCAGATCGGCACCGCGAAATACGGCGTGCGTAATGCCGAAGGTGGGCTGGATGACGACAAGCTGGCCAAAGTTGCGGCCCATCCCGAGGTGAAGATGATCGAGGTGAAGATGAGTCAGGGGGCCAAACCCGGCAAGGGCGGCATTCTGCCCGCGGTCAAGGTGACCGAGGAAATCGCGCAGGTGCGCGGAATTCCGGCGGGCGAGGCCTCGATTTCTCCGAACCGGCATCCGGAGATCGACAACGTGGGCGAGATGCTCGATTTCATCAACCATGCGCGCGAGGTTTCGGGCCTGCCCGTGGGATTCAAGACCGTCGTAGCGG
>WFTU01000003.1 GCA_015485375.1 Paracoccaceae bacterium
ATCCAAGGGCATGAGGATCATGCAACATCGACATCCGAGTCCGTTACCGGCTCTGGGAGGCTTTCCACAAGCTTACGGAGGATACGTGACACCTCGAAGCGCATGTCACTGACGGGCTGGTGCAGATCTCGGTGAAGGACCGGGGTCTCGCAGCGCCGCCTGCCAGCCCGGCCGAAGGGGAGCGCTACATCGTGGCGGCTGGCGCCACCGGGGCTTGGGCCGGCTGGGACGGCGACGTGGCGCTGTTCACGGGTGGGGCATGGGTGCGGATGCCGCCCAGGGAGGGGTGGCGCGTCCGGGTGGAGGATGAAGGCGTGCTGCTGGTGCGCGTAGGTGGAGCGTGGCTGACGCTCGAGGCAGCGCTGAACCTGCTGGTGCGCGGCCCGGCCGTCGAGGTGGCCCGGGGGCAGAGCGGATCATCCATCGGTCTGCACGTGGACGAAGAGCTGCTCACCGGTCTGTCAGGCGCCTCGGTCACCTCGACCATCGCCATCCCCGACCGGGCCATCGTGCTCGCGGTATCCACCCGCACCGTCACGGGCATCACCGGGGCGACGTCCTACGATTGCGGGGTCTCTGGCGACACGGCCAAGTTCGGGGGCTCGCTCGGGATCGCCGCCGGCAGCACCAATGTCGGCGTGATCGGCCCGCAGGCCACCCCCATCGTGCTCACCGCCAACGGCGGCAACTTCACCGGCGGCGATGTGCGCATCGCCATCCAGTACCTGCTGCCGACCGCGCCGGCCGCCTGATCCCAAAACCACCGACAACGAGAGACTGCACCATGACACCACCGCACAAGGATGCGGGCTTCGTCCGCATGCCCGAGGAGGATTTCGAGGCCATCCTCGCCCGCGCCGCCGAGAAGGGCGCCCGCAGGGCACTGGCCGATGTCGGCCTCGAAGGGCCGGAAGCGGCCATCGACATTCGCGATCTGCGCACGTTGCTCGCATCCTTGCGTATGGCGCGACGCACCGCGTGGCAGACCGTCGTGCGGCTCGTCACCACCGGCATGCTGCTCGCATTGATCGCGGGGGTAGCAGTTAAGCTGAAGGTGTTTGGCTGAAGCCGGTGCACGGGAATTACTTCCGGCTGTCGCTTCCTGTCATCCAGCGCTATGATCGGGAAATGAACGACGCCGATGAAAAACGCATTGCAGCCAAGCTTGCCAAACTCCTGACCATGCTCTGCGTGCGCAATACCAAGCTGGAAGATCTGCACGCGGGCACAGCGCCTGTCAGCAAGACCGTGGATTATTCGGACGTCATGGTGATTGATGCCGAAGGGCGAGACCGAGGTCTCGCATCTTGACGACGAGGCCATGCGTGCGTTGATGCGCCAGATCGTCAATCGGCTCTGCACCTTCCATCTGATGGCCGATGATCCGGCGCTGCGGAAAACGATCGACAGGTGGGTTGCGGCCGCGGGCGCCTGGGATGACCCTGAAATCGATCAGGGGTTGCTGGGGACGGTGGAGAAGAACTCTGGCGGCAATTAGCGCAATCTTCGTTTGCACGTTACCGTCATCACGTGGCGTCGCCCATGAAGCAGCTTCGGTCCACTTAGGTCCGCCATTCTCTCGGCAACAATTGCCGCGTCTCAGTGGGAAGGCCGTTCATCCCAATACCTCAACCAGCTGCGCCAAATGAAGGCCCCACGCAGCAGCCGGTTGCTCAACCTGCGCCACCCGGCGAATCAACCCAAAGGGCTCTGACCCCAAATGGAAAAAACAGGTCAATCATAACCTCAGGCCGTCCGATAAATTGCACTATCTTGACGGACGTGACCCAAGCACGCCGCTGACGGAAAAAGGGGGCAAGGATTTCTCCATCTATCTCTCTCGTGGATCGCTGACGACCAGGCTCCATGAAGTAATGGGTGGGCGCAGCCTGCCGGTGCGGCAATTGCTCAAATGGCTCACGTCGGGACAGGCTTCCGGCATAGGGTTTTAGTATTAGTAAAATTTTGTTGACAGGATCGGATTTCGGCGACAGTATTTTAGTCATGCTAAAAAAATCAACATCGCGCGACCCAAAAAATGAAAGCGATCTTGGCGCTCAACTCAGGCGCTGCCGCAAGGACGCCGGGCTGACGATGCAATATGTCGCCGACAATGCCGGACTTTCGGTCGGGTTCATTTCGCAGGTCGAACGGGGACTGACGGTGCCTTCGCTGTCGTCGCTGCGTGCCATCGCCGGCGTCTTGGGCAAGCCGATTTCGCAGTTCCTCGACCAGCCGAGCGGCAGCGCGGACGCGACCCGCGAGGGCGACCGCATCAGCTACAGAATCGGCGGCGGCCCACTGTCATACGAACGCATTTCCGCAAAATTCCCGGGCAGCACCATCCGGTCGGTCATCGTTCACGAACCGCCCGGCCACCGGGCCGAGCCGATCAGCCACGAGGGCGAGGAGCTGTTCTATGTGCTGGCGGGCGAGCTGACCGTGGAAATCGAAGGCGAACGCACAATTCTTCGCCAGGGGGATTCCATCCACTTCGATTCCACCAAGACCCATTCCACCTGGAACCACACGTCGCAAACCGCGTCGCTGCTCTGGTGCGGCACTATGGACGTGTTCGGCGAAGACACCACCGACCCGATCCACAAGAATCCGGAAGACAGAGGCAAGAGCAAAAGTTCTGTCAACAAGGGAGATGACCGATGACTGTATGGAAAAACACGCTTGCAGCCGCCTTGCTGGCCGCAACGTCGCTGACAAGCCCGGCGGTGGCCGGCGGGGTGCTGAGGCTGGACGAGGTGCCGGTGGGTGAACTCGACCCGGCCAAGGCTTCGGACTATGCCGACAGTATCCTGATGTTCAACGTTTACGACACGCTGGTGCTGCCGGCCCAGGGCGGGCCGGGCTATGTCGGCCACCTGGCGGAAAGCTGGACCACCGATGGCACCAGTTTCACCTTCAAGCTGCGCGACGGGGTCAAGTTTCAAAGCGGCAACCCGCTGACCGCCGATGACGTGGTGTTTTCGCTGGAGCGTATGAAGGCGATCGGGGCCGGGCTGTCCTACTTGTTCGGGGTAGTCGAAAGCGCCGAGGCGATAGACCCGAGCACCGTCAAGTTCACCCTGTCGTCGCCCTATGCGCCTTTCGTGGCATCGCTGGTGCGCCTGCCGATCGTCGACAAGAAACTGGTGATGGCCAATCTTGGCGAAGGCGACGGCGAGATGGGCGATTGGGGCCAGGCGTTCCTTTCGGCCAATGCTGCCGGGACCGGTGCCTACACGGTGAAATCGCACAACCCGCAGGAAGAAACCGTGATGGAGCGCAACGACGCCTATTTCCTGGGTGTGCCCGAGGTTGCGCCAGATACCGTGCGGCTGCGCTACGGGCTGGAAGCGGCGACCGTGCGCACGCTGATCGCGCAGGGGGAACATGACATTTCCTCGCAGTGGTTGCCGCCCGAGGTCATGGGCGCGCTGGCCAGGGAGGGCGCGCAACTTCTGACCGAAGGCGGGACCGGTGCATTCTATCTCAAGATGAATACTGCCAAGCCGCCTCTGGATGATGTGCATTGCCGTCTGGCGCTGTCCAATGCGTTTGACTATGACACGGCGATCAAGATGATCGCGATCACCGACGATATTTCGGCAGGCAGCCCGGCCACCGGTGCGATCCCGAAGGGGATGTATGGTGCCAACGACACGTCGGTGGTGCTCAAGCAGGACATGGAGGCGGCCAAAAAGCATCTGGCGGCCTGCAAGTATGATCCCGCCGACATGGATATCGAGATCAGCTGGATCGCCGAGGTGCCGCTGGAAGAACGCCTGGCGCTGCTGATGCAGTCCAACCTGACGCAACTCGGGGTCAAGTCGCATATCACGAAAATGCCCTGGGCGCTGTTCACCGAGGCCGTGGCCAAGCCGGAAAACACGCCCAATATCAGCCAGTTGTTCGTGAATGCTGTCACCGGTGATCCGGATACGCTGCTTTACGGCATGTATCATTCCAGCAATGCGGGCACCTGGCAGTCGCCGGAATACCTGAACGATCCGCTGGTGGACGAATATCTGGATGCCGGGCGCACCGCGACCACCGATGCGGGCCGCGAGGAAGCCTATTCCAAGCTGAATGCGCGGCTGATGGAACTGGCGCCGACGATCTACGCCTACGATCGCCAGTCGGTGTTCGCGGCCAGCAACCGCGTCAAGGTGCCGGCGATGAGCGACCCGGCAAAGGCCTTTGGGGTGGACGGAATGGGCTTCAGTTTCCGCCTGATGGAAATGGCCGAGTAGCACCAAGAAAACCGCGCCGGGCCGTGTTGGCCCGGCGGGCCCTGATCGGAACCTGATCCATGTCACCTGTCCTTCGCCTTCTGGCGCGACGGCTCGGTATTTCGTTTATCGTGCTGGTCGGCGTGTCGATGCTGATCTTTGGCATCGCCCGGGTCATTCCCGGCGACCCGGCGCGCATCGCGCTGGGGCCGAACGCCACGACCGAACAGATCGCCAAGCTGCGCGACGCGCTGCACCTGGATGAACCGCTGGTGGTGCAATACGGCTACTTCCTGGCCGATCTCAGCCGCGGCGACCTGGGGGTTTCGCTATACACCAACCGCCCGGTGACCCGCGATATTGCCGAGTTTCTGCCGGCCACGCTGGAACTGGTGATCTTTGCCGGCATCCTGATGGTCGGGATCGGGCTGCCGCTGGGCATCCTGTCGGCGCGATACCGCGGGCGCTGGCCGGATCACCTGATCCGCCTGCTTTCACTGCTTGGCGTGTCGGCGCCCAGTTTCGTCTGGGCGGTGATCCTTATGCTGCTGTTTTCATTCTTTCTGCCGATCTTCCCGATAGCGGGACGGATCACCGACAGCTACGACATCCAGCGCGTCACGGGTTTTCTGTTGATCGACACGCTCCTGGCCGGGAATCTCGAGGCCTTTGGCGATGCGTTCTGGCACATCGTCCTGCCGGCCTTCGCGCTGGCCCTGTCGGGCATCGGTCAGGCGGCGCGGCTGACGCGCGCCAACATGGTCGAGACCTACGACAAACCCTATATCGAGATGGCGCAGGCCTATGGGTTCAAACCCGCCAGGATTGCACGGCGCTATGCCTTCAAGCCTTCGCTGATCCCGTCGCTGACGATCATCGGGCTGGATTTCGCCGCCATGCTCGGCAATGCGTTCCTGGTCGAGGCGGTCTTTGCCTGGCCGGGGCTGTCACGCTACGGCGTGGCGGTGATCCTGCGCAAGGACCTGAACGCGATCATCGGCACGGTGCTGATCATCTCGGCGACCTTCCTGCTGGTCAACCTGGTTGTGGACCTGATGATCGCCTTTCTGAACCCGCGCATTCGTTATTCGCAGAGGGGCTCGGCATGAAGCGAACGCTGGTCATCCTGCTGCGCAATCCGCTGTCGCTGCTGGGGGTGATCCTGGTGACGCTGGTGGTGCTGTCGGCGATATTCGCCGATTTCATCGCACCTTTCCCCGAGCATCGCGGCGCGGTGGTGGATTTCGTCTATTTCAACAAGCCCCCGAGCGCGCGTAACATCATGGGCAGCGACCTGGTGGGGCGCGACCTGTTCAGCCGGATCATCTATGCCTACCGGATTTCGCTGATCCTGGGCGTGGTGGTGCTGGCGATCGCGACACCGGTGGGCACCGTCATCGGCCTGCTGGCGGGCTATATCGGCGGCAAGGCCGAGTTCGTGCTGATGCGCCTGACCGACGTGTTCCTGTCGATCCCGCCGCTGGTGCTGGCCATCGCCATGATGGGGGTGCTCGAGCCGACGCTGATGAATGCCATGCTGGCGGTCACCGTGATGTGGTGGCCGTGGTATGCGCGCCTCGTCTACAACATCGCCCGCTCCGAGCGCGAGGAAGGCTACGTGCTGGCGGCCGAGGTCATTGGCGCCTCGACCTTTCACATCGCCTTTCGCGAAATCCTGCCCAACTGCCTGCCGGCGGTCATCACCAAGATGACGCTGGACATGGGGTTCGTGATCATCATCGCTTCGTCGCTGTCTTTCCTTGGCCTCGGGGTGCAGCCGCCGACCCCCGATCTTGGCTCGATGGTCGCCGAAGGGGCGCGCTATCTGCCCGACAGCTGGTGGCTGACGGTGTTTCCGGGGCTTGCCATCTTGGTGGCGGTCTTCGGCTTCAACCTGATCGGCGACGCCCTGCGCGAGATCCTGGGGGCGGAACAATGAGCGCTGTTCTGGACATCCGCGACCTGCGGCTGCGGTTCCGCGGCTACACCGGCACCACCGAGGTGCTGCACGGCATTTCGCTGAACATCCAGGCCGGTGAACGGGTGGCGCTGGTGGGCGAAAGCGGGTCGGGGAAATCGGTGACCGCGCGCATCGTGCTGGGGCTGCTGCAGGAACTGCCCAGCGCGCGCATCGAGGGCGATCTGTTCTTCGAGGGGCAGGATCTGAACAGGCTGTCGCGCCGCCAGTGGCACGCGCTGCGCGGCACCGCGATGTCGATGGTTTTCCAGGACCCGACCTCGGCGCTGAACCCGGTGTTCACCATCGGCGTGCAGTTTGCCGAAGTGCTGCGGCGGCGCAAGCCGAACCTGTCCGAGGCCGAGACCGCGACGCGCGCCGGTGAATTGCTGCATTCGGTGTCGATCCATGATCCCGAACGCGTGCTCGGGGCCTATCCGTTCCAGCTGTCGGGCGGGATGAACCAGCGCGTGGTGATCGCCATGGCGCTGGCCAATCACCCGTCGCTGTTGATCGCCGACGAACCGGGCACCGCGCTGGATGTGACGGTGCAGGCCCAGACGCTGAGGCTGATGCACGACCTGGTCGAACAGACTGGCACGGCGGTTTTCTTCATCTCGCACAACCTTGGCGTGGTGCGCGAGTTCGCCGACCGGGTGTATGTGATCTATCGCGGGCGCATCGTCGAACAGGGGCCCACGGCCGAGGTGTTCCACAACCCCGGCCACGCCTATACGCGCGCCCTGATGGCGGCGGTGCCGCGCATTACCGGCGGCGGCATCCCGGAAATCGCCGATGTGGACGCGGCCTTTCTGGAGCCCTGCGTCATTCATGACGGAGACGGGACATGAGTGCGATCCTTTCCCTGAAGAACGTCAGCAAGACCTTCGGGCATGGCGACCGGGCGGTGCATGCCGTGCGTGATGTCAGCCTTGACGTGGCGCCGGGCGAATGCCTGGCGGTGGTCGGCGAAAGCGGGTCCGGCAAGACCACGCTGGCCAACATGATCCTGGGCGTTTTCGCGCAAACTGCCGGCGAAATCCTGTTCGAAGGCGCCCCCTTGCCGGCGCGCCGCACGCTGGAACAGCGCCGCGCGATCCAGCTGGTGCAGCAAAACCCGCTGTCGTCGCTGAACCCCAAGCGGTCGGTTGGCGCCTCGGTGCGCCTTGGGCTGGATGTCTATGGCATCGGCGCGAAAAAGGACCGCTGGTTGCTGGTCGAGGCGGCGCTGGCCGAGGTCGGGCTGGATGCGAACATGCGCACCCGCCCGCCGGCGGCGCTTTCGGGCGGGCAACGCCAGCGCGTTGCCATCGCGCGCGCGCTGGCCTGCCGGTCGCGCCTGGTGGTGCTGGACGAACCTACCTCGGCGCTGGACGTGCTGGTGCAGGCACGGGTGCTGCGGCTGTTGAACGACCTGCGCCGCGACAAGGGGCTGACCTACATTTTCATCACCCATGACCTGTCGGTGGTGCGCAATGTGGCCGACCGGGTGGCGGTGTTCCGGGCCGGGCAACTGGTCGAACTGGCCCCGACCCGGCGCATTTTCGAAGCACCGCAGCAAAGCTACACGCGACAACTGATCAGCGCCATTCCGGTGGTGTCCGACGACGAACTGGAATTGCGCGACGCATTGGCAGGGGAAACTTTGGCATGACGGAATTTTCAACCGCACTTGCAACGGCGGACAACCAGCCGGAAACCACTTACCGGTCGCTGGAAAACCTGGTCCGGGACACCATCGGCGTGCGGCTCTTCACGCTGATGGAGGTGGACCAGAAACGCGGAGTGGTGTGGCGCAGCTACACGAACATGCCCGATGCCTACCCGGTTCTGGGGGAAAAGCCGCTGTTGCAGAACCGCTGGTCCGAGATCGTGGAGGGGCGTCACGAAACCTTTGTTGCCAACTCGATCCAGGAAATTGCGGAAGTGTTTTCGGATCACGAGCTGATCCGTTCGCTTGGCTGCGAAAGCTGCCTCAACCTGCCGATTGTCATCATGGGCCATCTGCGGGGCACGCTCAACTGCCTGGACGTTGCCGGTCACTACACGCCCGAACGCGTGGCGGCAGCGCAATCCCTGAAAACCGCCGGCGCGGCTGCCTTTCTGCTGGCCGGCGCGATCCGCAAGCAAGGAGAAGAAAATGGCTAGACTGACCCGCCGGGTGGCCACCGATGTCGGCGGCACGTTCACCGATCTCGTCTGTTTTGAAACCGATGCCGATACCGGGCAAAGCCGGATCATCACGGCCAAATCCGATACCACGCCGCCGGATTTCGAGACCGGCGTTCTCAATGTCCTGGAAAAGGGCGGGGTCGATCCGGCCAGCATAGATTTCCTGGCCCATGGCACCACCGTGGTGATCAATGCGCTGACCGAGCGCAAGGGCGTGACCGTCGGGCTGATCACCACCGAGGGGTTCCGTGACACGCTCGAAATTGCCCGCGGCAACCGGCCCGATTTCTTCAACCTGCACTATGAAAAGCCCGCGCCTTTCGTGCCGCGCTACCTGCGCGCAGAACTGCCGGGGCGGATGAACTACACGGGCGAGGAACGCACACCGCTTGACCTGTCGGACCTGCCCGCGATCCTTGATACGTTCCGCGAAAACGGTGTCGAGGCGGTAGCGATCAGCTTCCTGCATTCCTATGCCAATACCGCCCACGAGGCGGCCGCGCTTGCCGAGGTCAAGCGTCTCTGGCCCGAGGTGTCGGTAGTGGCGTCGCACCAGATCACCCGCGAATGGCGCGAATACGAACGCACCAACACCGCGGTGCTGTCGGCCTATGTGCAGCCGGTCGCGGCGCGCTACCTGCAGAAACTGGGCGACGGGCTGGCTTCGCGTGGGTTCGCCGGCAGCCCCTACATCATGCAGTCCAACTGCGGCGTGGATTCGCTGGCCGCCACGTCGCGCACACCCATCACCATGGTCGAAAGCGGCCCGGCCTCGGGCTTCTGGGGGGCGGCGGAACTGGGCCGGCTGATCGGCGAACCCAACGTGCTGGCGCTCGATATCGGCGGCACCACCGCGAAATGTTCGCTGATCGAGAACGGCGAAGTGCGGATCATGACGGATTACTGGATCGAGCGGTCGCGTAAGTCGGCGGGCTACCCGATCATGGTTCCGGTGGTGGACCTGGTCGAGATCGGTAATGGCGGCGGCTCGATCGCCTGGGTGGACGATTACGGCAAGCTGCACGTGGGTCCGCAATCGGCGGGCGCATTGCCGGGGCCGGCGGCCTATGGCAAGGGCGGCACGCAGGCGACCACCACGGATGCGAACCTCTGGCTGGGGCGTATCAACAAGGACTATTTCTGCGGCGGCGCGCTGGATGCCGACATGGCTGCGGCCGAAAAGGCGATCACCGCGCTTGGCGAAAAGCTGGGGGTCGGGCCGGACCAGGCCGCCGAGGGCATCATCCGCATCGCCAACAACAACATGGTCAATGCGCTGAAACTGGTGTCGCTGAACCGCGGGTTCGACACCCGCGATTTCACGCTGATGGCCTTTGGCGGCGGCGGCGGCATGCACGCCGTGGCGCTGGGCCAGGAACTGCAGGTGAAAAAGGTGGTGGTGCCGGCGGCAGCCTCGGTGTTTTCGGCCTGGGGCATGATGATGTCGGACCTGCGTCGGGATTTTTTCGTCACCCACCTGGCCGACCTGACCGAGGGCGCCGCACCCGAGATCGAAGCGGTATTCGCCGAGGCCGAGACCAAGGCCCTGGCGACCTTCGCCGAAGAAGGCGTGGAGGCGCAGAAGGTCAGTTTCCTGCGCTATGGCAAGTTTCGCTACCAGAACCAGGAACACACGACCGAGGTGCTCTTGTCCGGGGAAACCATCACTGACGATGCGCTGGGGCGGATCGCGAATGATTTTCACGAAACCTACGAACGCGAATACACCTACCGGCTGGACGCGCCCGTCGAAATGGTTGGCATCCACCTGGTGGCCAAGGCCGAGGTGGGCAAGCTGGAAATGATCCCGGAACCGTTTGGACCGGCAGATGCGGGTCCGGCGCTCAAGGGCCGGCGAACCGTGGACTATGCGCTCGAGGGCAGGCACGAGGCGCAGATCTACGATGGCGACAAGCTGCGGCCGGGGATGGCCTTTGCCGGGCCCGCCATCGTCGAGGACAGCGGCTCGACGGTGGTGATCCACCCATCCAACACGGTCGAGATCGACGCCTACCGCAACATCCACATCACCCTGAACGCGTGAGGATTTGACCATGACTCAGTCCAACGATCCGATCACCCTGGAGATCATCCAGAACTCCCTGCAGGCCGCCGCCGACGAGATGTTTGCGGCCATGCGCAAGACGGCGATGAGTTCGATCATCTACGAGGTGCTCGACATGGGCACTGGCATTACCGATGCGCAGGGGCGCATTGCCTCGTCCGGGGCAGGCATCCCGGCCTTTATCGGCGTGCTCGACAAGTCGGTGCAGGTGCTGCTTGAAAAATTCGGCAAGTCCGGTGAAATCCGCCCCGGCGACGTGTTCATCACCAACGATCCGTATTACGGCGGCGTCACCCACCTGAACGATCTGGTGCTGGCGATGCCGGTGTTTTCCGATGGCCAGCTGATCGCCTGGACCGCGAACATCGCCCATAATTCCGACGTGGGCGGCATGGCGCCGGGGTCGCTTTCGGGCGAGGCGACCGAGGTATTCCAGGAAGGGCTGCGCCTGCCGGCCGTCAAGCTGATCAGCCAGGGCGTGACCGAACAGGCGGTGATGGACATCATCACGGTGAACTCGCGCATGCCCGACTACCTTCTGGGTGATGTCTGGGCGGCGATCGCGTCGGTTCGCATCGGCGCCAGGCGGCTCGAAGACCTGGCTGCGAAATACGGGGTCGAAACCTTCATCCGCGCGATAGACAGTTTCATGGACTTCGGCGAAACCGCAGCGCTTGCGGAACTCAAGAGCCTGCCCAAGGGCACGTTCGAACTGTCCGAGGAGCAGGACGACGGGCGCGTCTACAACGTCAAGATCACCATCACCGATGAAGAATTCATCGTCGATCTGCGTGACAATCCCGACCAGGATCCGGGGCCGACGAACACCAGCCGCGACGGCACGATGATCTGCGCGCAGATGGTGTTCAAGTCGCTAACCGACCCCGACACCCCGGCCAATGACGGATCGTTCCGCCCGCTCAAGGTGCTGACCCGCGAAGGCTCGGTCTTTCATGCGCGCGAACCGGCGGCCATCGGGTTCTACTTTGAAACCGAGGTGCGGGTTTACGACCTGATCTGGCGCTGCCTGGCGCCCCATATCCCGCAGCGGCTGCCGGCGGGGCATTTCGCGTCGATCTGCGGCACGTTCATCGGCGGCATCCACCCGGACACGGGGCGCCAGTACACGATCATCGAACCGCAGCTTGGAGGCTGGGGCGCCTGGGAAGGCCACGACGGCAACGCCTGCATATTCTCGGGCTTTCACGGCGAAACCTACAACACCCCTGCGGAAATCTCTGAAGCGCGCAACGGCCTGTTCGTTGATCGCATGGAACTGAATACCGAACCCGGCGGCGAAGGCGAATTCACCGGCGGGCGTGGCCTGCGGCTGGAATACCGGATTCGCACCAATGACGGGTTCCTGACCGCGGGATACACGCGCTCGCGCATCAAGCCCTGGGCGCTCGAAGGCGGGCTGGAAGGTTCGGGCAATTATGTCGAGGTTCTCAAGACCGACGGATCGCTTGAACGTTATTCCTTCGTGTCGGGGCTCACGGTGAACCGCGACGACGTGATCCGCGTGGTGACATCCTGCGGTGGCGGCTATGGCGACCCGAAGAAGCGCGACCGGGACAAGGTGCGCGAAGACATTCGCAACGGGTTTATCGCTGCAGAGCGTGCACGCGAGATTTATGGCCTACTCGGTTGATCATCTGAAAAAATAGTAGGGAAAGAGATGGAACCGCTGCTGAAAGTTATGTATTTGAACCCACTTGGTAATTCCGACTACGATCAGGTGTTTGCCGACATGTGCCGGCGCTACCGGCTGCCGGGCACCGAGGTTCACGTGACCTCGCTGACCAAACAGGACGGCGGCTTTTCGCATATCGAATATCGCAGCTACGAGGCGATCGTGATGCGCGGGATCATCCGCGCAACTCGGCGTGCAGTGCGCGAGGGTTTCGATGCGCTGGCTATTGGCTGTTTCTACGACACAGGATTACATGATGCGCGCGAGATTTCGGGCGACATGATTGTAACCGCACCCTGCATGTCCTCGCTTGAGATAGCCACAACGCTCGCCAACCGCTTTGGTATCATCGTCGGACGCCGGAAATGGGTGAACCAGATGCACGGCGTAGTACGCGAAAACGGCCAGGCGGAAAAGCTGGCTGGCTTCTATCATTGTGGGCTAGGTGTGAATGATTTTCAGAAGGACCATGCCGAGACCAGCCGGCGTCTGATGGACTGTGGTCGCAAGGCCATTGAACAGGATTATGCCGAGGCCATCATCCTAGGCTGCACACTGGAAATCGGATTTTTCCAGGAAATGGAAGCAGAGTTGGGAGTTCCCGTAATAGATCCCTCGATTGCGGCTTTCAAAAGGGCGGAATATTCGGCGCTCCTGAAAAAGCAGTGTGGTTGGGTTCCCAGTCGAAAATGGTCCTGCGAGGCTCCGCCAGAAGAAGAAATCGCCCGGTTTGGCGGTTTTGACGAGGGCGAAGTATTCGGCAACCGGGTTGTCGTGCCCGTATAGATGAAGGGCGATCAAGTCCCGAGCAGAGGAGCGGATGGCATGGAACGTACTGCAAGACGACTCGCGGAGTTAAGAAAGAAGATGGTCGAAACTGGCATCGATCTTGTCGCGCTTGGCCCGGGAAAACACACTCAGTGGGTGCTGGGATTCCATACCTATCCGGATGAACGGCCAGCCATCCTTCTGATTTCGCGTTTGAGCGAAGCTTTCCTCATGCCCGCGCTCAATGCAGAGGACAGCCGTGGGCAAACGAGCGTCCGTCTTTTCCCCTGGGAGGATGCAGAGGGGCCGGACCAGTCGCTGGCCGATGCACTGGAATTCATCGGAGCGCGGGGCGCCAGGAAAGTGGCGATTGACGAAACCATGCGGGCCGATTTCGCGCTGCTTGTTCTTGATTCCCTCCCGGGCGTGGCGCATGAATTTACCCTGCCGACCGTAGGCGCACTTCGCATGCGCAAGGACCGGGCGGAATATGACATCCTGAAGGAAAACGCCCGGATCAACGACCGCGCGATGCAGGCCGGTATGGCCGCGCTTCGCCCCGGCATCACCGAGCGCGAGGTCGCGGATGTCATCCGCGCGCAATTCACGCAGGAAGGGGCGAAACCGCTTTTCTGGATCGTCGCGTCCGGTGCGAACGGCGCATTTCCGCATCATCACACGTCGGATCGGGTCATCGGGCCGGGCGACGCGGTGGTGGTCGACATTGGTGGCCAGAAAGGCGAATTTCCCTCCGACATGACGCGCATGGCGGTGGTGGGCGATGCACCGGAAGGCTACCAAGAGGTGCATGGCGTGGTCGAAGCGGCGGTTCAGGCCGCCCTGTCGGCGGCAAAGCCCGGCGCGCGGGCGTGCGACGTGGACCGGGCGGCGCGCGATGTCATTTCAAAGGCGGGCTACGGCGATTTTTTCGTGCACAGAACCGGCCACGGGCTGGGGCTGGACGTGCACGAGCCGCCGTTCATCACCGCCACATCGCAGGTGCTGCTCGACGAAGGCATGGTGTTCTCGATCGAGCCCGGGATCTACCTGCCGGACCGGTTCGGCATCCGGCTGGAAGAAATCGTGTACCTGCGCGCCGATGGCCCCGAGATACTGTCAGAGTTGCCGCGCGATCTGCATGTGGCGGCTGGCTGACAATGGCGACGACCGCACCGGACCCTTTCACGCTGACGGTGATCCAGGCCGGTCTGGTTGCCGCTGCCGATGAAATGTTCGCGGTTCTGAAAAAGACGGCCATGAGCCCGATCATTTATGAGGTTCTGGATGTCGGTACCGGGATCACAGATACCGACGGCCAGTTAGTCAGCAGCGGCGCCGGTATTCCGACTTTTGTTGGTGTTCTCGACAAGGCGGTGCAGCGAATTCTCGATCTTCACACGGTTGCAAGCATCGCAGAGGGTGATGTGTTCATCACCAACGATCCTTATTTCGGTGGCGTAACGCATCTCAATGACGTTGTCGTTGCTCAGCCCGTCTTTGCCGCGGGGCGGTTGGTGGCCTGGGTCGCCTCTATCGCTCACTGGAATGATGTTGGCGGCAAAACGCCCGGATCGATGGCTACTGATGTGACGGAAATTCACCAGGAAGGGCTTCGGCTCCCGGCTGTGCGTTTGTTCGCGGGTGGGGTGCCCGTTCAAGCGGTGTTCGACATCATAGCGGCGAATTCGCGGCTCCCTGACTTCGTGCGCGGCGATTTATGGGCGCAGATTGCGGCCGCGCGCCGGGCGGCCGACCGTGTGCGCGACTTGGTCGAGCGCCACGGGGTCAACAACTACGAGACGGCCGTTTCCACCATGTTCAATGAAGGTGAACGCAGATGCATTGACGGCCTGGCTCGCTTGCAACCCGGAAAGTTGACCATACGCGAACCACAGGATGATGGGGCAATCTGGCAGGCCAGCATAACCATATCTGCTGGCGAGATGTTGGTGGACCTGCGGGGAAACCCCGCGCAGACAAGTGCGCCCTTCAACACCAGCCGGGATGGAGCAGTGATTGCCTGCCAGATGATCTTCAAATCGCTTTGCGACCCGACGCTTTTCGCCAATGCAGGCTCTTTCCGCCCGCTCAAGGTCCTCACCGACCCGGGGACAGTTTTTCATTCCACGGGTTCGGCGCCACACGGATACTATTTCGAAACTCGGATAAGGCTCTATGACATGCTTTGGCATTGTCTGGCCAATGCCATGCCTGGCCGCCTTCCGGCCGGGCATTTTGCTTCGATCTGCGGCACGGTGCTTGCTGGCGTGCATCCCCAAACCGGCCGCCGCTTTACTATGGTTGAGCCGCAGATGGGCGGTTGGGGCGGAACCGCGCATAGTCCTGGCCTGGATGCGATGTTCTCAGCCAGCCATGGAGAAACCTACAATTGCCCGGTGGAAATCGCTGAGGCACGCTATGGGCTGACGGTCGTTCGCAAACAATTGAGCGAAGAGGCTCAAGCTCCTGCATTGCATCCGGGCGGGCGTGGTGTCGACGTCGTCTATCAGATGAATGGCCCGGCGACGCTTTCGGCGGGGTTCAGCCACTTCCGAGTGCCCGTCTGGGGTTTGAGTGGCGGCTCTGATGGAGGCCGGAACCGCCTTTGTGTCGTTCGCGTGAATGGCAAGGAGGAAAGCCGCCCTTTTGTCAGCGACATGCAAATCGACCGGGGGGACGAGATTCACAT
>WFTU01000004.1 GCA_015485375.1 Paracoccaceae bacterium
GCAGGAAAACATGATCGGGCATGTGACCTCGACCTATTTTTCCCCGACGCTCGGCCACTCCATCGCCATGGCGCTGATCAAGGGCGGGGCGAAACGCATGGGCGAAACCCTGACCTTCCCCGTTGGCGAGGGCAAGGTGATCCGCGCCAAGGTCGTCGATCCGGTTTTCTATGACAAGGAAGGGGAACGCCAGAATGTCTGAGGCCATTTCCGTATTGAACGG
This sequence comes from Paracoccaceae bacterium, assembly GCA_015485375.1. Lineage (GTDB taxonomy): Bacteria > Pseudomonadota > Alphaproteobacteria > Rhodobacterales > Rhodobacteraceae > NORP23. The sequence goes on from WFTU01000004.1 coordinate 224, forward strand.
CGCCACATTCCGCGGCGCAATCGAAATCACCGAGGCCGGTCTGCAAGGCATGATCACCCTGCGCGGCGACCTTGCCAGCGCGGCGCTGGCCAAGGCGGTAAAAGCCGCAACCGGCGCGGAGATGCCGGACGTGCGCCGGATTACCACAGGCGACAAGGGCCGCGTCGCGTGGATGTCGCCGGACGAATTGCTGTTGCTGGTGGACTACGCCGAAGCCGACGCGATCACCGCCGCACTGGGCGAGGCCCTCGAGGGCGAACACCATATGGCCACCAACGTCTCCGACGCCCGCACCATGTTCCGCCTGAACGGGCAGGGCGCGCCCGAGGTGCTGGCCAAGGGCGCCCCCGTCGACCTGTCCCCGCAAGCCTTCGGCGTCGGCGATTTGCGCCGCTCCCGTATCGGGCAACTGGCCGCGGCCTTCTGGATGGTGGACGCCGACACCTTCGAGGTCGTCTGCTTCCGCTCCGTCGGGGAATTCCTGTTCGACTGGCTTTGCGTTGCCGCCGAGGAAGGGAGCCTGCCGGAATTTTTGTGACCCTCGAAAACATCCGGCGCGAGATCATGGCCGATCCCGAAAACGCGCAGGCAACGGCCAAGGGCTGGGAGCCGGTCTATACCGCCCGCCCAACTGCCCGCCTGCTGATCGTCGGGCAGGCTCCGGGCATCCGCGCGCAGGAAAGCCGGACACCGTGGAACGACCCGAGCGGCGACAATCTGCGCAACTGGCTGGGCATGGATCGCGGGACTTTCTACGATCCGGCGCAGGTGGCGCTGGTGCCGATGGATTTCTATTTCCCCGGTAGCGCCGAACGCGGAGACGCGCCCCCGCGCAAGGGTTTTGCCGAAAAATGGCACCCGCGTATCCTCGCCGCGATGCCCGATATCCGCCTGACCCTGCTGGTCGGCCAATATGCGCAGGCCGGATACCTCGGCCCGCGCCGCAAGCGCAATCTGACCGAGACCGTGCGCAGCTACGCCGAGTATCTGCCCGACTACCTGCCCCTCGTGCATCCCTCGCCGCGCAACAACATCTGGCACAAAAAGAACCCGTGGTTTGCCGAACAGGTGGTGCCGGAGGCTCGCGCGCGGGTCTTGCGGCTGCTGGCGGAGCGGTAATCCCGAGCCATGCGTCAGGCGCATAACGGCAATAGCCAAACGCCTACTGCTCATTTGGCCTTGGGCGGCCTATATCCCTCTCAGGAAATGACAGCATTGCTGACCAATGCGACAAAAGGAGATCCGATATGGACATCAACGAAATCCCCAGCCCGACCCCGAGCGAAATCCGCGCCTACGAGCTGAAAGCCCGCGAGTTGCGCGCCGAGGCCTCGGCCGATCTGTTCCGCGCCGCCGGTAAAGGCATCGCCGGACTGTTCCGCAAGTTGACCCACACGGGTCAGGGCGCACACGCCTAAACGAAAATATCCGAACAATCGAGGGGCTGTCCGCGCGACAGCCCTTCTTTTTTGCCCGCCAACCCGCTAGAGGGACAGCATGACAGATACATCCACACGCCCCGTCCTTCGCCTGTTGCCGAAATCCAACGCCCAGCGTCTGCGCTTCGGCGCGCCGTGGGTCTATGCCGATCAGGTGGTTCTCGACCGCCGCACCCGCGCCATTCCCGCCGGTGCTATCGTCGAGATTCAGGACAAGGAGCGCAAGCCGATTGCCCTCGCCGCCTTCAACGCCAAATCGAAGATCATCGCGCGGGTGCTGGATACGGACCTGAATGCCGAAATCGACCGCACATGGTTCGAAACCCGACTGCGCCGCGCGCTGGAATTGCGCGAGACATTGTTCGACGCCCCCTTCTATCGTCTTGTCCATGCCGAGGCCGACGGCCTGCCCGGCGTCATCATCGACCGTTTCGGCGATACCGCCGTGATCCAGCCGAACGCCGCATGGGCCGAGGAACGGATCGGGGAACTGACCGAGGCGCTTGTTGCCGTCACCGGCA
>WFTU01000005.1 GCA_015485375.1 Paracoccaceae bacterium
GCACCGGCATTGAGCGCCGCCATTTTGCCGCCGAAGGGCAGAAAACCTCGGATCTGGCGATTGAAGCGGCGAAGATGGCGCTGGAAAAGGCAGGGATGGCTGCCAGCGATCTGGACACAATCATTCTGGCCACCGCAACGCCGGACCAGACGTTCCCCTCCACCGCCACGCGCGTGCAGCATGCCATCGGCATGGAAGGCGGCTTTGCCTTTGATATACAAGCGGTCTGCGCCGGATTTATTTTTGCCCTCGCCAATGCCAACGGCATGATCCAGTCGGGGCAGGCGAAAACCGTGATGGTGATCGGGGCCGAGACCTTCTCGCGCATTCTCGACTGGGAGGACCGCACCACCTGCGTGCTGTTCGGCGACGGTGCCGGCGCGGTGATCCTGCAAGCCGAGGAAGGCGACGGCACCGGCGCGGATCGCGGTGTGCTGTCCACCGACCTCAATTCCGACGGGCGGTTCAACGATCTGCTCTATGTCGATGGCGGCGTATCCTCGACCGGCTCCACCGGCGTGGTGAAAATGCAGGGGCAGGAAGTATTCAAGCACGCGGTGTCCAAACTCGCGGCCTGTGGCGATACCGCCCTGACCAAGGCGGGGCTGACGGCGGAGGATCTGGACTGGATCGTGCCGCATCAGGCCAACCTGCGCATCATCAAGCGCACGGCGCAGAAGATGGGTGTTTCCATGGATCATGTGGTGGTGACCGTGCAGGATCACGGCAATACATCCGCGGCCTCGATCCCGCTGGCGCTCTCGGTTGCCGCCTCGCGCGGGCAGATCAAGGAGGGCGATCTGCTGTTGCTGGAGGCTATCGGCGGCGGCCTGACCTGGGGTGCGGCGGTGCTGCGCTGGTAAGGCGGGAAAACGCCCCCTCTAAGCCATTGTTATTGACTCTGTTTCCGCCTTTCCAATATCCTGTCCCTGAACTTTGGGAAAGGGTTGTGCCATGAGCGAGTCTACGTTGACACGAATGGATCTGAGCGAAGCGGTTTTTCGCGAGGTCGGATTGTCGCGAAACGAGTCTGCGGAACTGGTGGAATCCGTGCTCAAACATATCTCCGACGCGCTGGTTGACGGCGAGAGCGTCAAGATTTCCTCCTTCGGCACATTCTCGATCCGCGACAAGAAAGAGCGCATCGGGCGCAATCCGAAAACCGGCGAGGAAGTCCCGATCGCGCCGCGCCGCGTGCTGACCTTCCGCCCCTCGCATCTGATGAAAGAGCGTGTCGACGCCGGCAACAAGTCCTAGGGCCGGTTGATGCAGAAATCCCCCTCCGCATTCCGCACCATCAGCGAGGTTGGCGAGATTCTGGGGGTTCCCGCGCATGTGCTGCGGTTCTGGGAAAGCAAGTTCAGCCAGATAAAACCGGTGAAACGTGGCGGCGGACGCCGTTACTACCGCCCCGAGGATGTGGCCCTGATCCGTGGCATCCAGTGCCTGCTGTATGAGGACGGGATGACCATAAAGGGCGCGCAGAAAGTGTTGCGCGAACGCGGGGTGAAGGCGATCATTGCCATGGGCAACGAATTGCTGCAGTCGGGCAAAGCGGCGAAGGAGGCCGCGCCCGCGACAGAAACACCCCCTGCCCCGAAAACATCGCAACCGTCGGAGCTGCGCCGTCTCTACACCCGTCTTCTCGCCTTGCGGGAATCGATGCTGGCAGAAATCTAGGGGTTGGAGTGATGCGGGGAGGTTTCGCGCTTGCCACCGGAAATATCTGCGCTATAACGGCGACGTTCGGGCTATGGCGCAGTCTGGTAGCGCGTCCGTCTGGGGGACGGAAGGTCGTGGGTTCGAATCCCGCTAGCCCGACCATTTTTCAAAACGCTGGCGGCAACGCCGGCGTTTTTGTGCAAAGGGGGCGTGCATGAGCCAGCAGAAAACGGGCGTCCTGCCCAGCCAGACCATTCGCGAAATGCTTGCCGACGGCCGGATCACCGTGACCCATCCGGTGCCGGAGGGGCAGATACAGCCCGCCTCGCTGGACCTGCGCCTTGGCAATGTGGCGTGGCGGGTGCGGGCCTCTTTCCTGCCCGGCTCGGGACGGCTGGTGGCTGACCGGTTGCAGGATTTTGCCATGCACAGCGTTGATCTGAGCGACGGGGCCGTGCTGGAAAAAGGATGTGTCTACGTCGTGCCGCTGATGGAGGGGCTGGACCTGCCCGACGCTATAAATGCCGTCGCCAATGCCAAAAGCTCAACGGGGCGGCTTGATCTGTTCACCCGCCTGATCACCGATTACGGCACCGAGTTCGACCGGATCGAGTCGGGCTACAGCGGCCCGCTTTATGCAGAAATTTCGCCCCGCTCGTTTTCCGTGCTGGCCCGCCCGGGCATGCGCCTGAACCAGATCCGTTTTCGGCAGGGGCAGGTTGTGCTGTCGGATGACGAGTTGCGGGCGATGGATGCAGAACAGGCGCTGGTGGATGTGGAGGCGCATATCGACAACGGGCTGGGGTTCTCCGTCGATCTGACCCCGCGCGAGGACGGTATCGTCGGCTATCGCGCCAAACCGCACACGGGGCTGATTGATCTGGACCGCATCGCCTTTTACGACCCGACAGAATTCTGGGAGCCGGTGCGCACGCAAAACGGCTCGATGATTCTCGACCCCGGCGCGTTCTACATTCTGGTCAGCCGCGAGGCTGTGCATGTCCCCCCCGATTGCGCCGCCGAAATGGCCCCCTATCTGGCGATGGTCGGGGAATTCCGCGTGCATTATGCGGGCTTTTTTGATCCCGGTTTCGGCCACGCAGCCGCTGGCGGGCAAGGCTCTCGCGGCGTGCTGGAGGTGCGTTGCCACGAAGCACCCTTTGCGCTGGAACACGGGCAGATCGTCGGGCGGCTGGTGTACGAGCGCATGACCGAGGTGCCGGATATTCTATACGGCAAGGACATGGGGTCAAATTATCAGGGACAGGGTTTGAAGCTGTCGAAACATTTCAAGAGTTAAACTTCTACATACTTATCTTCGAACAGCGGAAGAACCAAACATGGTTGAAAGAATTGCCACACTCTGGATTGGGGACAAACTTAGCTTTCTTGAACTAATATGCCTCAAATCTATGGAAGCATTGGGACAAAAACCTATTTTGTATTGTTACGAACCTATCGCCAATGCCCCTGATTTTGCGGAAATTCGCGATGCGCGCGAAGTATTGCATACCAATGAACTCAAAGACATTTATGGGAAAAGCCATCTTGATGATCCACGCCTGTGGTCCGATATATTCCGTATCAAGCTGATGGTTCGAACGCCATACATTTGGGCGGATACCGATGCATATGCGCTGCAAGAACACAAATCCGCGGATGGATATTTATTCGCAAGAAAAAGGAAGGGGTCCGAGGGGTTCATCCCAAACGGAATTGTTCGCCTTCCTCAAAACAGTCCGGCGCTGAAGCTACTTGATGAGTTCATATCGCAGAAAGGGGTTATTCCTCCTTGGTGGGACGGCGAGCAAAAAAGGCGCTACCTATCGATCCACAAGGAGACTTCTTTCGAAACACTCCCGCTCGGGGTAACCGGGCCAGAGGCTCTGGGATATTTTCTTGAGTTAACCGGAGAACACCAGCAAGCACTAGCATTCAGAATTCTCTATCCACTTCGAGCACAAAACAAGAAAGAACTCCTGATTTCTCCGCGCCGTATCGGGCCGGAGTCTTTCCCTGAAAGTATGTCACTGCATCTATATGCTACGGGGATGAGACGGCGCCTTATTCGAAGCGGTGGAGTTCCACCCAAAGGGAGCCTGCTAGACTATCTGTGCGAGAGAACCGGAATAAATCCAAGTGACAATCCGATCACCCATCGCGACTAGCTACTCGAACATATCGTCCTGCCCGCGCGCTTCCTCGTCTTCCTCTTCGGGTTTCACCCCCGGCGGCGGGCGATTATCCAGAATTCCGGCGGCGCGCAATTCCTTGATGCCGGGGAGGTCGCGGGAGCTTTCCAGCCCGAAGTGGTCCAGAAACTCCTGCGTCACGATGAACGTCACCGGACGGCCCGGAGTCATGCGGCGACGGCCGAGTTTTATCCAGCCCAGTTCCAGCAGCATATCGAGCGTGCCGCGCGAGACCGACACGCCGCGGATTTCCTCGATCTCGGCGCGGGTGGCGGGCTGGTGGTAGGCGATGATCGCCAGTGTCTCGATCGCGGCTTGCGAGAGTTTGCGCGTCTCCACCGTTTCCTTTTGCATCAGGAATCCGAGGTCGGGCGCGGTGCGAAACGCCCAGCTGTCGCCGGTTTTGACCAGTCGCACGCCCCTGCCC
>WFTU01000006.1 GCA_015485375.1 Paracoccaceae bacterium
ATGGAAAAGTGGATCGAGATGTCCACCCGCCAGCTGGCCGAACTGGACCGGCGCAAGAAGGAACTGGAAGAGGTCACCGCCGAGCTGGACCGCTTGCGGGCGATGACACAGGCCTCGCTGGACGCGCTGGATTAACGCAACGTCAACCTTACCTTCACGTAAACTTTCGTTGAAAATTCCCCCTGTTCGCTTTACGTTGACGTCAACGGTAATAGGGAGGAAACCATGACCGATTCTTTGATGACAATTGGCCAGATGTGTGAATCTTACGACGTCACCCCGCGCACGTTGCGGTTTTATGAATCCAAGGAACTGATTTTTCCGATCCGCGAGGGGCAGAAACGCCTGTTCACCAAACGGGACCGCGCGCGCCTGAAACTTATCCTGCAGGGCAAGCGTTTCGGGTTCAGCCTAGAGGAAATCCGGCAGTTGCTGAACCTTTACGACATCGGCGACCAGCAGACCACGCAACTGATGCGGACCTACGAGCTGGCACAGGACCGCCTGCGCGATATGGAAGAACAGCGCGAGGAGCTGACCGAAGCCATCGCCGACCTCAAGGAGCAGCTCTCGTGGGGTGAATCCGTCCTCGCCGAACGCGGCGTCAAACTCGCAGCCGAATAGACAGGAGAATACCCATGCCGACATATACGCCCCCGCTCAAGGACATGCACTTCGTTCTGCATGATGTCCTGAAAGTCCACGAAAGCGACATCCCCGGCTATGACGAGCTGGATCCGGAATTCACCGGCGCGATCCTCGACGAGGCCGGCAAGATCTCGCGCGATGTGCTGGCACCGCTGAACATGATCGGCGATACCGAGGGCTGCAAGCTGGAAAACGGTGTCGTGCGCACGCCGGCCGGTTTCAAGGAAGCCTTCGATACATTGCGCGAGGGCGGCTGGACCGGACTGGACTGCGATCCGGAGTATGGCGGTCAGGGCATGCCCTATGTCATCGGCACGGCGGTCGGCGAGATGCAGGTTTCGGCCAATATGGCCTTCAACATGTATGGCGGGCTGACCCACGGGGCCTATTCGGCCATCCATGCCCACGGCACCGACGAGCAGAAAGCGATGTATCTGCCGAAGATGGTGACCTGTGAATGGACCGGTACCATGAACCTGACCGAGCCCCATTGCGGCACCGATCTGGGCCTGCTGCGCACCAAGGCGGAGCCGGTCGGTGACGGATCCTACAAAATCACCGGCACGAAGATTTTCATCTCGGCGGGCGATCACGACATGGCCGACAACATCATCCATCTGGTGCTGGCGAAAATCCCCGGCGGGCCGGAAGGCGTGCGCGGCATTTCCCTGTTTATCGTGCCGAAATACAAGGTCAAAGAGGATGGCTCGGTTGGCGAGCCGAATGGCGTTTCGGTCGGCAAGATCGAGGAAAAAATGGGTATCCACGGCAACTCCACCGCCGTGCTGAACTACGAGGACTCCGTCGGCTATCTGCTCGGCGAGGAGAACAAGGGCCTGAAAGCCATGTTCACCATGATGAACGAGGCCCGCATCGGCGTTGGCCTGCAGGGCATGGCGCAGGCGGCTGTGGCCTATGAAAACGCGCTGGAATACACACGCGAGCGGCTGCAGGGCCGCGCGGTGACCGGGGCGGAAAACCCCGATGGTCCCGCCGATCCGCTGATCGTGCATCCGGATGTGCGCCGCTCGCTGATGGACCAGAAATCCTTTGTCGAGGGCGGGCGGGCCTTCCTGCTCTGGGGGGCTTCGCTGATTGATGCGGGGCATCGCAAGAATGATGCGGACGCGGTTGGCCTGATCTCCCTGATGACTCCGGTAATCAAGGGGTTCCTGACCGACAAGGGTTTCGAGATGACCGTGCAGGCGCAGCAGCTTTATGGCGGGCATGGCTATATCGAGGAAACCGGTGCCTCGCAATTCGTGCGCGACGCGCGGATCGCCATGATCTACGAGGGGGCGAACGGTATTCAGGCGCTCGATCTGGTCGGGCGCAAGCTGGCCTCGGACGGCGGCAAGCATGTGATGGCCTTCTTTGATCTGGTGAAGGATTTCATCAAGGAAAACGAGGGCGACGCGGCGCTGAAGAAAGACTTCCTCGACCCGCTGAAGGCGGCCTCCAAGGATATGCAGGCGGCGGCGATGTATTTCATGGCCGAGGGGATGAAAAACCCGAATGCGGCGCTGGCCGGTTCCAGCGATTTCATGCACCTGTTCGGGCATGTGGCGCTCGGCCTGATGTGGGCGCGCATGGCCAAGGCGGCGCAGGAGGCGCTGGATAGCGGGGCGAGTGACGTGGCGTTCTACGAGACCAAACTTGCCACGGGGCGCTACTACATGGCTAGATCGTTGCCGGAAACCGCCCTGCGCCTTGCCCGTATCCAGACCGGAGCGGAGCCGGTGATGGGGCTGGCGGCCGAGAACTTCTGATGGGCAAACGTCTGCCCCTCCCTGTGCGCCGGTCAATGAACCTGACCGACGCGGCCTACGAGCGCCTTCGTGCACTCAACGGCGAATACGGGCTGGGCAACAACTACCTGTTGACGGTGTTGCTGGAACACCTCGACGACTATGCCGATCCTGACAGGCTCGCCGCGGTTTTCGAGGAATTCATCGCCGAATACGGCGCACCGGGAGGCACGAAAAAATGACATTTCACAACCTGAAATCCGACTGGATGACAGACGAGCACAAAATGCTCGAGGAAATGACACGCGGATTTATCGCCGAGAAATGGGCGCCGAAGTTCGAAAAATGGCGCAAGCAGGGCGAGATGGACCGCGAGACATGGCAGGAGGCCGGCGAACTCGGCCTGCTCTGCGCCTCGGTCCCCGAGGAATACGGCGGCGCGGGCGGCGATTTCGGCCACGAGTCGGTGATTATCATGGAGGCCGCGCGCGCCAATCTGGCAAGCTGGGGCAACGGTATCCATTCGGGGATCGTCGCGCATTACATTCTGGAATACGGCACCGAGGAACAGAAACGGCGCTGGTTGCCGAAAATGGCCACCGGCGAGCTGGTGGCGGCGCTGGCGATGACGGAACCTTCGGGCGGCTCCGACATGCAGAACATCAAGACCCGCGCCATCATGGACGGCAATGTCTATCGCATGAACGGCTCGAAAACCTTTATCACCAACGGGCAGCACGCGGACCTGATCCTTGTGGCCTGCAAGACCGACCCGAACGAGAAGGCCAAAGGGGTTTCCCTGATCATGGTCGAAACCGCCGAGACCGAGGGCAAGGGGTTTACCCGTGGCCGCAACCTCGACAAGATCGGGCTGAAGGCGGCGGATACCTCGGAGCTGTTCTTCGACAATGTGGAGATTCCGCCGGAAAACCTGCTCGGCACCGAAGAGGGTCAGGGGTTCTACCAGATGATGC
>WFTU01000007.1 GCA_015485375.1 Paracoccaceae bacterium
GATCGACGCGCTGGTAACGCTGTCCACCAATCCGATGAAATATCTGGTGGTGCCGCGCGTGGTCGCCGCCACGCTGGTGATGCCGTTTCTGGTGCTGGTCGGCGATATCATCGGCATCATGGGCGGGTTTCTGGTCGGGGTGACGCGGCTGGATTTCAACGCCGGAACCTATCTCCAGACCACGTCCGATTTTCTGGAGGCGGGCGATGTGACCTCGGGCCTGATCAAGGCGGCGGTGTTCGGGTTTATCCTCGGGCTGATGGGGTGCTATGCGGGCTATAACTCCGGTCGCGGAGCGCAGGGCGTGGGGCAGGCAACGACGAATGCGGTTGTGGCGGCCTCGGTGCTGATCCTGTCCTCCAACTATCTGCTGACAGAAATGTTGTTTCCGGCATGAGCGATATCCCGAAAATATCCCTGCGCGGCGTGAAAAAATCCTTCGGCGCCAAAGTGGTGCTGGACGGCATCGACCTCGATATCATGACGGGCGAGAGCATGGTGATTATCGGCGGCTCCGGCACCGGAAAATCGGTGCTGCTGAAATGTATTCTGGGGCTGATGACGCCGGATGCGGGCGAGATCCTGATCGACGGCAAACCCGCCGCCAGCGGCAACCGCGACGCCTTTCTGGCCCGTTTCGGCATGCTCTTCCAGGGCGGCGCGCTGTTTGACTCCCTCCCCGTCTGGCGCAATGTCGCCTTCCGCCTGTTGCAGGGCAGGAACCGGTTGCCCAAGGACGAGGCCAAGGCCGTGGCCATCGAAAAACTGCGCCGCGTCGGCATGAAACCCGAGGTCGCCGACCTGTATCCGGCGGAGCTTTCGGGCGGCATGCAGAAACGTGTAGGCCTCGCCCGCGCCATTGCCGCCGACCCCGAGATCATCTTTTTCGACGAGCCGACCACCGGCCTCGACCCGATCATGTCCGGCGTCATCAACGAACTGATCCGCGAGATCGTCGTCGAGATGGGGGCCACCGCCATGACCATCACCCACGACATGAGTTCGGTGCGCGCCATCGCCGACAAGGTGGCGATGATCCACAACGGCAAGGTGCAATGGACAGGCCCGATCGGGCAGATCGACAATTCCGGCGATCCCTATCTGGACCAGTTCATCAACGCCCGCGCCGAGGGGCCGATCGAGGGGGTGCGATGATCCTCAAAGCCGCCAACCTCTCGCTGCTGGTCCTGTTTCCGCTGGCGTGGTTCGCGCCCTTGTTGAAGGCGGGGCTGCTGCCGTTTTTCTCGCTTGACGAAATCTCGACGGTCACGGCCCTGCAGGCGTTGTGGGAGAAGGACATTTTCCTCGCCCTGCTGGTCACCTTCTTCGCCATATTCTCGCCCATCATCAAGGTGGCCGGCACGGCGCTGGTGCAGTTCGGGTTGCTGAAAGTCTCGGTGGTGCCGGTTCTGTCGATCCTTGGCAAGCTGGCGATGGCGGATGTATTTCTGGTGGCGCTCTATATCATCATTGCCAAGGGTGTCGGCGTCGGGCGGGTGGAAACCGACTGGGGGCTTTACCTGTTTACTTTCTGCGTGCTGGCCTCGCTGCTGATCACGGAACTGACCAAGAGGGCGTATAAATGATTGCTTGGATGCTGGGCGGCGTGCTGGTCGGGGCGGGGCTGTTTGCCTCCTTCCTGTTTTCGGCGTTTCAGGGGGTCATGCAGCGCGGGCCGTTGCAGTGGGCGCATATTGCCGCGGCGCTGCTGACGGTGGGCGGGATTGCCAGCCTGTCCCTGCTCTCGCCGCTGCTGGCGCTGGTCTCCGGCGGGCTGCTGTTGCTGGCCGGAGCGGGGATTCTGGTGCTGGAAAAAGGCTGGAACCGGCTGCTGGCGCTGTTCCAGATGGCCTTCGCGATTATGCTGATCCTCGGCTTGCCTTTCGCCGTGTAAAAGGCCAAACAGCGGCATGGGAAAAACAGCGACAACCTATGTGTGCTCCTCCTGCGGGGCGGTGCATAAAAAATGGGCCGGCAAGTGCGAATCCTGCGGCGAGTGGAACACCATTCGCGAACAGGCTGCCTTGTCCGCCGGCCCCAAGGGCAAGACACTCGGCGCGGCCAAGGGGCGCAAGGTGACGCTCTCCAGCCTTTCGGAGGCCGACAGGCCCCTGCAGCGCAGCCTGTTCGGCATGGACGAACTGGACCGCGTGCTGGGTGGCGGGCTGGTCCCCGCCTCGGCGATCCTTGTCGGCGGCGATCCGGGCATCGGCAAATCCACATTGTTGTTGCAGGCGGCAGGGGCCTTCGCGCGCAAGGGCAACAAGGTTCTGTATATTTCCGGCGAGGAAGCCGCGAGCCAGATCCGCATGCGCGCCGCGCGCCTCGAGATGACCGACGCGCCGGTGCAACTGGCAGCCGAGACCAACCTGCGCGACATCCTGACCACCCTCGATGCCGAGCGCCCTGCCCTCGCCATCATCGATTCGATCCAGACCATGTGGGCCGACCATGTGGAC
>WFTU01000008.1 GCA_015485375.1 Paracoccaceae bacterium
CTTGAAAACAACCGTCGAGCCTTCACGGTCCGCATCGACCTTGACCACGAAATCCTCGCCCTGCAGCGAGATCACGAAATCGGTCCCGACCTCGCGTTCGTGGTTGTCCATGCGCCCTGACACCCGCGCGGCGCGGATTTCCGAGACGCGGTGCATGGCGGAGGCCCCCGCCGCGAGCTGTTTCAGCACATCCTCGGGCAATGTTGCCCCCTCGAAGCCTTCGGGGTATTCCTCCTCGATAAAGGCCGTGGAGATGTTGCCCGAAATAAAGCGCGGGTGGTCCATCACGGCCGAGAGGAACGGCAGGTTGTGGCCGATGCCCTCCACCTCGAACTCGTCCAGCGCGTGGCGCATGACGGCAATCGCGCTGTCGCGGTCCGGGGCCCATGAACAGAGCTTGGCAATCATCGGGTCGTAATACATGGAAATCTCGCCGCCCTCGTAAACGCCGGTGTCGTTACGCACGGCATGGGTGCCGTCGGCGACCTCGGCGGGCGGACGGTAGCGGGTCAGACGGCCGATAGAGGGCAGGAAGTTGCGGTAGGGATCCTCGGCATAGAGGCGGCTTTCGATGGCCCAGCCGTTGATGCCGATGTCGTCCTGCGCCATGGCCAGTTTCTCGCCGTAAGCGACGCGGATCATCTGTTCGACCAGATCGATACCGGTGATCAGTTCGGTGACGGGGTGTTCCACCTGCAGGCGGGTGTTCATTTCGAGGAAATAGAAATTCTGCGCGCTATCGACGATGAATTCCACCGTCCCCGCGCTGCAATAATCCACCGCCTGCGCCAGCGCCACGGATTGTTCACCCATGGCCTTGCGGGTCTCGGCTGTCAGGAATGGCGAGGGCGCTTCCTCGATCACCTTCTGGTTCCGGCGCTGGATGGAACATTCGCGTTCATTCAGCCACAGGCAGTTGCCGTGTTTGTCGCCGAGCACCTGAATTTCGATGTGGCGCGGCTGGGTGATGAATTTCTCGATGAAAATCCGGTCGTCGCCGAAACTGCTGGCCGCCTCGTTTTTCGAGGACTGGAAGCCCTCGCGCGCTTCCTCGTCATTCCATGCAATCCGCATGCCCTTGCCGCCGCCGCCGGCGGAGGCCTTGATCATCACCGGATAGCCGATCTCGTTGGAGATTTTCACGGCTTCATCCGCATCGGCAATCAACCCCATATAGCCCGGAACGGTAGAAACCCCCGCCTCCTGCGCCAGTTTTTTCGAGGTGATCTTGTCCCCCATCGCCTGAATCGCGCCAACCGGCGGCCCGATGAAGGCCACGCCGATTTCATCGAGCGCCTCGGCGAATTTCGGGTTTTCGGACAGGAAGCCGTAACCGGGATGCACGGCCTCGGCACCCGTCTGTTTGATCGCGTCGAGAATCTTCTCCATGACGATATAGGACTGGTTTGCCGGCGGCGGGCCGATATGCACCGCCTCGTCCGCCATGCTGACGTGCAGCGCGTTCTTGTCGGCATCCGAGTAAACAGCAACCGTCTTGATGCCCATCCTGCGGGCGGTCTTGATGACACGGCAGGCGATCTCGCCACGGTTTGCAATCAGTATCTTCTTGAACATTTTCCCGTCCCTCAGGCAGCAAAAAGGGGACGCTGCGCCGCGCGCAACATCCCCCTGAAATTGATACGAACGCGCTGGCGCGCGAAAAGGCTAGCAGCCGTTTGTCTGGTCGCAGACGTATCCGACACCGGCACCGATAACGGCACCTGTGGCCACACTCCCGCCAACGACAGAGGCGCCGACGGCACCGGCTGCAGCCCCCAGGCCGACACTTTGCAACGTCGTTTCGCAAGCCGAAACGGTGAATGCAACCAGCGTAAGCGCGATGATTGATTTATACATTTATTGTCTCCTTCTGCTCGTACGCGCAGTGGTTTCCACTCCGCATCACCGGCAGTATAGGTCAGGCGGTAAAGGCAATCCACAACGCGCTCGCGACAAGCGGATTTCCACCGAAGGGGACTCATTCCTCGTCCTCCATGTCGAACACCTGCGGATAGTTCCGGCGCACCTTGTCCATGTCGAGACGCAGCAACGCCTCGTAAGACGCCGGATCAAACGGATCCTCGGCCGGAACAACCTCGCGCCCGAACAGCCAGCTCAGGCGGCCGGCGTCAAGATTTCCGCGCTCGAAGGGCTCCTCGCCAAAAAAATTCCAGAGCGAAGCCAGAAACGCCTCGTCCGCGCGCCGGTCCGCGGGGCGGCGGTCGCGATAACGCTCGCGCGCTTTCAACACCGGAATATCCTTCTTGGCCGGACGCCGGATGGTGAACTGGAAATCGGTGCCGGTCAGGCGGGACGGGAAACCACGATGTTTCAGCATGGGGTCACCCCCTGCGTCAGTCCTCGTCCTCGCCCAGATTCATGATGGCGATCGCCATGGACACGCCGCCGAAAGTCAGCGAGGCCTGATAAAACAGCAGGAACGTCGCCAACCCGCTGGTGTCGCTTTCCAGAAACGTCCCGATCCCGAGAAAGTCGGTCCAGATCGCCAGCAAAACGGTTGAACAGCCGATCACAATCCCGTTCAGCATATGCCGGAACATGAATCGCACGAGCTTGGGTAGTTTGGGGAAGGTCATAGCCATAGTCCACAAAGATTCTTCTGGGTGGAACGTATGCCTCTCTCGCCGCCTTGCAACCGGATTCAATTGTCGCAGTCTGCATCTCTGGCCCCCTAGAGCGGAATGTTGTCATGTTTTTTCCATGGATTGCTCAGCTGCTTGTTGCGCAGGCTGGCAAAGGCGCGGCAGACGCGTTTGCGGGTGTTGCGGGGCATGATGACCTCGTCAATGAAACCGCGCTCGGCCGCCACGAAGGGGTTGGCGAAGCGGTCCTCGTAATCCTTGGTGCGTTTGGCTATTTTTTCCGGGTCGTCCAGTTCGGAGCGATAGATGATTTCCGTCGCCCCTTTGGCACCCATTACCGCGATCTCGGCCGTCGGCCAGGCATAGTTGAAATCTCCGCGCAGATGCTTGGAGGCCATCACGTCGTAAGCGCCGCCGTAAGCCTTGCGGGTGATGACCGTGACTTTCGGCACCGTCGCCTCGCCGTAGGCAAACAGCAGTTTCGCGCCGTGTTTGATAACCCCGCCGTATTCCTGCGAGGTTCCCGGCAGGAAGCCCGGCACATCGACCAGCGTGAGAATCGGAACCTCGAAAGCGTCGCAGAATCGCACAAAGCGCGCGGCCTTGCGGCTAGAGGCAATGTCGAGGCAGCCGGCCAGCACCAGCGGCTGGTTTGCCACCACGCCGACGGTCTGGCCTTCGAGACGGATGAAACCGGTCAGGATGTTCTTGGCATAATCCGCCTGAATCTCGAAAAAATCGCCCTCGTCCGCCAGTTTGCGCACCAGTTCGTGCATGTCGTAGGGCGTGTTGGGATTGTCGGGCACCAGAGTGTCGAGGCTCGGTTCCTCGCGCGCCTGATCGTCGAAGAACGGGCGCACGGGGGCCTTGCTGCGGTTATTGAGCGGCAGCATGTCCACAAGACGGCGGACCTCCTGCAAGGCTTCCAGATCATTGTCGAAGGCGCCATCCGCCACGGAGGATTTCGTTGTGTGGGTTTTCGCCCCGCCCAGATCCTCGGCCGTGACGATCTCGTTGGTCACGGTTTTGACCACATCGGGGCCGGTGACGAACATGTAGGAGCTGTCGCGCACCATAAAAATAAAATCGGTCATCGCGGGGGAATAGACCGCCCCGCCCGCACACGGCCCCATGATAACGCTGATCTGCGGGATCACGCCCGAGGCCTCGATATTTTTCTGGAACACGTCGGCATAGCCGCCAAGCGCATCGACGCCTTCCTGAATGCGCGCGCCACCGGAATCGTTCAGCCCGATCACAGGCGCGCCGTTTTTCATCGCCATATCCATGATCTTGCAGATTTTCTGCGCGTGCGTAGCCGAGAGCGACCCGCCCAGAACCGTGAAGTCCTGCGAGAACACATAAACCATCCGCCCGTTGATCGTGCCCCAGCCGGTCACAACCCCGTCGCCGGGAAATTTCTGCTTGTCCATGCCGAAATCGACGCAGCGGTGCGCGACGAACATGTCGAATTCCTCGAAACTGTCCTCGTCCAGCAGCACCTCGATGCGTTCGCGGGCTGTCAGCTTCCCCTTGCTGTGTTGCGCGTCGATGCGGCGCTGGCCTCCGCCAAGGCGGGCCTGTTCACGGCGGGTTTCGAGTTGTTCGAGAATGGCTTTCATAGGGCGGACTCCGTTATCAAGCCCCGTTGCAGGAGCGTTTGCAGTGCAGCATAGCAAAATTCGCGCCGGATTGAAGAACAACCTTGAAAATTTGCAAATTATGTTGCGGAATAGATATGCAAATTGCAAAGTTGCAAATATTCCATCCTGCGGAGGCTGATACCATGCCGAAAACCAAACTCTATGCCGGAGCAAAACTGCGCGAGGTGCGCACGAAGCTTGGTCTGACGCAGAAAGAATTTGCCAGAACGCTCGGCGTGTCGCTTTCCTATCTGAACCAGATGGAAAACAACAACCGTCCGATCTCCGCTACGGTGGTTCTGGCGCTGGCGCAGGAGTTCGGCTTCGATGTGACCGAACTGTCGGCGCAGGATGGCGAGCGGGTGGTGGTGGACATGCGCGAGGCGCTGGCCGATCCGGTGTTTGGCGAGGATGTGCCCTCGCTGGCCGATCTGCAGCTGACCGCTTCCAACGCGCCGCTGCTGGCCAAGGCTTTTCTGACCCTTCACCGCGCGCACAGGCTGACGCAGGAGCGCCTTGCCTCGCTGAACGAGGCGCTGGGGCGCGAGGAAAGCCCCCTCGCCCCGCTGCCATGGGAGGAGGTGCGGGATTTCTTCCATTATTGCGACAACTATATCGACGCGGTGGATCGCGCGGCAGAGCATTTTCATGAACGCGCAGGGCTGGACAGACCGGACAAGCTCGGGGTGCTGGCCGAATGGCTTTCGGACAGGCACGGCATCGAACTGGTATTCGCCGAAGAAGGCGCGCTACGCCGGTTCGAGCCGGAGGCGGGCACACTCACCCTGCTGAAGCGTTCCGGCGCGGCGACGCAGAGCTTTCAGGTCGCGCACCAGATTGCCCTGCTGGAACATGACGAACTTCTGGAGGCCACGCTGGATTTCGCACGTTTTCGCACGGTCGAGGCGCGCGAGATTTGCAAAATCGGTCTGGCCAACTATTTTGCCGGCGCGACCCTTCTGCCCTATGGCGCGTTTCTGGCCATGGCCCGCGAGGTCCGGCACGATCTGGAAAGGCTTTCCGACCATTTCTCGGCCAGTATCGAACAGGTTGCGCACCGGCTCTCGACCATGCAGCGGGCGGGGGCAAAGGGGATTCCGTTCTTCTTCGTGCGGGTCGATCAGGCGGGAACCATCACCAAGCGACACTCGGCTACGCGGTTGCAATTTGCCCGTTTCGGCGGCGCCTGCCCTCTGTGGAATGTGCATCGGGCGTTTGAAACTCCCGGACAGTTTCTGCGGCAACTGGCGGAAACCGCCGATGGAGTGCGCTATTTCTGTCTGGCGCGCGATGTGTCGAAAAGTGGCGGTTCTTTTCACGCTCCGGTTCAGCGCTTTGCCATCGGTCTGGGCTGCGAGATCCGGCACGCCGAGGCGCTGGTCTACGCCGACGATCTTGACGTGCAGAACGAGGCCGCCTTCGAGCCGATCGGCATTTCCTGCCGCATTTGTCCGCGCGAGAATTGCCACCAGCGCGCGGTTCCGCCACTCGAGAGAAGCCTGAGTATCGATCACAACGCCCGCGGCATTATCCCCTACTCTATTGAATAGGTACGTTTTAATCCTGCGCTTCAGAACCATTAAACCGGTTTAGTGGTGTTGAAACCTACCCCAATCTGGCCTCTTCATTTTTTTATTTTACCGTTTGATAAAAAATAAAACCTGTGGCATCGTGATAAAAAACGACGCAACAGGAGGGCACCATGCCGAACGACATGCACACTTCGGGGATACGGGATCACCGTCTCGCGCCCGAAGATTACGCCAGAAACTTTTCCGACCTGCACCCGCCGATGGACGACCACGAGGCGCTGGTTGCGGCCGACCGCTGCTATTTCTGCCATGATGCGCCCTGCATGGAGGCCTGCCCGACCAGCATCGACATCCCGCTGTTCATCCGCGAGATTTCCACCGGCATGGCAACAGCCGCCGCGAAAACCATTTTCGCGCAAAATATCATGGGTGGTATGTGCGCCCGCGTCTGCCCGACCGAAACCCTCTGCGAGGAGGTCTGCGTGCGCGAGACCGCCGAACACGAACCGGTGCAAATCGGCCGCCTGCAACGCTATGCAACCGACGCACTGATGGCGAAAGGCGAGCATCCCTTCACCCGCGCGGCCGATACGGGCAGGAAAGTCGCCGTGGTCGGCGCCGGCCCCGCCGGCATGTCCGCCGCACACCGTCTGGCCATGCACGGCCATAGCGTCACGGTCTTCGATGCGCGCCCCAAGGCGGGCGGGCTGAACGAATATGGCATCGCCGCCTATAAATCCCCCGACAACTTCGCACAGGCCGAGGTCGCATGGCTGATGCAGATCGGCGGGATCGAGGTGAAATATGACTCGCCTATCGGCAGCGGTATGACGGTCGAGAGCCTGAAACAGGATTTCGACGCGGTATTCCTCGCCATCGGGTTGCGCGGTGTGAATGCGCTGCGGGCCGAGGGCGAAAACCTCGAAAACGTCCGCGATGCGGTCGATTTCATCGCGGAATTGCGGCAGGCCGAGGACCTCTCCTCCCTCCCCGTCGGTCGCAATGTTATCGTCATCGGCGGCGGCATGACCGCAGTCGATGCCGCCGTGCAATCGAAACTGCTGGGCGCGGAGCATGTCACCATGGTCTACCGCCGTGGCAAGGAGCGCATGAGCGCCTCGGAATTCGAACAGGAACTGGCCACCGCCAAGGGCGTGCAGATCATCTATGGCGCCGCCCCTGTGCGGGTGATCGGCGACAAGGCCGTCGAGGCGGTGGAATTTGCCTATACCCGCGACGAAAACGGCACGCTGGTGCAGACGGGCGAGACCTTTACTCTGCCCGCCGACCAGCTGTTCAAGGCCATCGGCCAGACCCTCGACGGCGCGCCCGAAGGGCTGGAAATCGAGGGCGGCAAGATCAGGGTTACAGATACGGGCCAGACCTCGGACCCGAAAGTCTGGGCCGGTGGCGATTGCGCCACGGGTGGCGACGACCTGACCGTGACCGCCGTGGCCGAGGGTCGCGATGCGGCCGAAGACATCAACACGAAACTGGGGGGCTAAACCATGGCTGATCTCACAAGCACATTCATCGGTATCAAATCCCCGAACCCGTTCTGGCTGGCCTCGGCCCCGCCCACGGACTAGGAATACAACGTCCGCCGCGCGTTCGAGGCCGGCTGGGGCGGCGTGGTCTGGAAAACGCTGGGCGAGGACGGCCCGCCCGTCGTCAACGTCAACGGCCCGCGTTACGGCGCGATTTTCGGCGGCGACCGCCGCCTGATCGGCCTCAACAACATCGAGCTGATCACCGACCGACCGTTGCAGCAGAACCTGCAAGAAATCAAAGCAGTGAAACGCGACTACCCCGACCGCGCCCTTATCGTCTCGCTCATGGTGCCCTGCGAGGAACAGGCATGGAAAACCATCCTGCCCGTGGTCGAGGAAACCGGTTGCGACGGGATCGAGCTGAACTTCGGCTGCCCGCATGGCATGGCCGAACGGGGCATGGGATCCGCCGTCGGACAGGTGCCGGAATATATCGAGATGGTCACACGCTGGTGCAAGCAGAACACCCGCATGCCGGTGATCGTCAAGCTCACCCCGAACATCACCGACATCCGCAAACCGGCCGAAGCCGCCCATCGCGGCGGGGCCGATGCGGTCAGCCTGATCAACACGATCAATTCGATAACCTCGGTCGATCTGGACAATTTCGCGCCGGAACCGACGATTGACGGCTGGGGCGCGCATGGCGGCTATTGCGGTCCTGCTGTGAAACCGATCGCCCTCAACATGGTGGCGGAAATCGCCCGCAACCCCGAAACCGCCAACCTGCCGATCTCCGGCATTGGCGGCGTCACCACTTGGCGCGATGCGGCCGAATTCATGGCGCTTGGCGCAGGTAACGTGCAGGTCTGCACCGCCGCCATGACCTATGGCTTCAAGGTTGTGCAGGAGATGATCTCGGGCCTGTCCGAATATATGGACGAAAAGGGCATCACCTCGACCGCCGAAATCGTCGGGCGCGCTGTGCCGAACGTCAAGGACTGGCAGGACCTGAACCTGAATTACATCGCCAAGGCAAAAATCGATCAGGATCTGTGCATCAAATGCGGCCGTTGCTTTGCCGCCTGCGAGGACACCTCGCATCAGGCGATCACCATGTCGGATGACCGTGTGTTCGAGGTGCAAAACGACGAATGCGTCGCCTGCAACCTCTGCGTCAATGTCTGTCCGGTGGAGGGCTGTATCTCCATGGAGGCCCTCTCCCCCGGCGAGATCGACGAGCGCACCGGAAAACCGGTGGAGGCCGAATACGCCAACTGGACCACACACCCGAACAACCCGAGCGGCAAGATGTGCGACGTCATGCCGGACGGCTGAAACATTCCCGTTGACCTTTCTGGGCGATCCGGCATGCTCGGGTCGCCCTTTTCGATCAGGACCCCCCATGCCACACCGATCCCGCACCGAAGCCATGAAAGGCCATGCAGTCATGTTGCTGTTCTCGGTGCTGGTAGCGGGTTCGTTCAGCCTTGGCGGGATCATTGCGCCGCTGATCGATCCTGCGGCTCTCAACGCGCTGCGGTTTCTGATAGCCAGTGTGATTATCGGTGTGCTGGTCTTTGCGCAGGGCGGCATCAAAAGGGAATACCTGCATGCGCCGTGGCGCTATCTGGTGATGGGTGGGCTGTTTGCCATCTATTTCGTCACCATGTTCGAAGGGTTGAAAACCTCGCCACCCGTATCCTCCGCCGCCATGTTCACCCTCACGCCGGTTCTGGCCGCCGGTTTCGGCTGGTTGCTGCTGCGGCAGGTCACGACCCCGCGCATGGCACTAGCGCTGACCCTCGCCGCTATAGGCGCGATCTGGGTGATCTTTCGCGGCGACACCAACGCCATCCTCGCCTTCGATATCGGGCGCGGCGAGGTGATCTTTTTCTTCGGCGTTGTCGCCCACGCCATCTATACCCCGATGATCCGCAAGCTGAACCGGGGGGAGCCGCCGCTGGTATTTACCTTCGGAATGCTGATCGCGGGGTTTGTCCTGTTGTCGGCCTCCGGCGCGCCCGCCATTCTGAAAACCGAATGGGCCGCCCTGCCCGCTATCGTCTGGATCACGCTGGCCTATTTGTCGATATTTGCCAGCGCCACCACGTTTTTCCTCGTGCAATACGCCACCCTGCGCCTGCCGAGCGCAAAGGTCATGGCCTATACCTACCTCGTGCCCGCATGGGTGATCCTGTGGGAATTCGCCCTCGGCAATGGTTTCGTACAGCCTTTCGTGCTGGCCGGCGTCGCGCTGGTGGTGGTGGCACTGCTGATGCTGCTGAAAGACTGAAGCGCACCTCGTTTCCCTGAAAAAAATCCGTGACATAATTTTTGCCCACCCGTTGATTTTACATAATGTTAAATTATATACACCATGTAAACCCATCCAATCATGGCTGGTTCGTTCAGGAGAGCAACATGAGCAATAATACCGCAGAAGATCACGGCAACTCGGTTTTCGTCTTTACCGAAACCATCACTCCGGTCGAAGGGCGGGCTGCCGATGTTCTGGACATCTCGCGCAAAAGCGCCGCGATGCTGAAAGGCCAGCCGGGGTTGATCCAGTCTATGGTTACCGTCTCGGAAAAACAGGGGGGTGAGATTTGCACGATTGCCGT
The DNA here is from genome assembly GCA_015485375.1 of Paracoccaceae bacterium. Taxonomy (GTDB): domain Bacteria; phylum Pseudomonadota; class Alphaproteobacteria; order Rhodobacterales; family Rhodobacteraceae; genus NORP23. The sequence goes on from WFTU01000008.1 coordinate 9,893, forward strand.
CTGGTCTTCGAAAGCGGACTTCCAGAACTTCATGAAATCCGAGGAAGTCGCCGCCCTACTCAAATCCGAAGACATGAAAAACATCAAGGACTGGATGGGCAATTACGAAATGCTCATGTCCAATCTGGTTGATGGCTGGCATGGATAAATGCAATAAACCGGGCAACACGGAATAATTCGTACCAACCGGAGAAAGGCGGGCGCTCCATGTCCCGACACAAGACCCGCCAGATAAACCGGATTATCGAGGCAACAATCGCCCTGATCGACAGCGAGGGTTTGAGCCAGGTAAACATGTCGAAAATCGCGACAGCGACCGGCGTCACCCGCCAGACAGTTTACAACTATTTCCCCGATGTCGAAAGCATAGTGGCAAGCGCGATTGATGCCCATTCAAGCGCGGTCGAGGCGCATCTTCTGGAAGTGATGGATGCCGCAAGTGGCGTGCAGGAAAAATTGCGCGCGCTGGCGGAATTTCAGGTTTCGATTGCCGCCTCGGGACACAGCAATATCGGGCTGGAGGCGGGTTTATCCGCCGATTTGCGGAGAAAACTTGCCGCGCATACGAACCCCGTCAAAAAGGTTCTGGCCGACCTGATCGACGCGGCGCAACAAAACGGCGAGCTTTCGGCAAAACCCGACCCCGCTGTCGCCAGCGTACTGGTTTGGGAGTTGATTGATAGCGCGGCCACTGTTGCAGCGAAATATCCCGACCAGAAAACCTTTTTGACAGATGCGGTTAACAGGGCTGTATGGGCGGCACTTCGGGATTAGAGTTGTCCGGCCCCGATCCCGCGCAGAATTATCCGCGTTACGCACTCTGTCGCCTCGGCCCATTGGCGGTCGTTCATCACCTGTCCCTCGTTCAGAGTCTCGATCTGATGCGAGAAATCGGCGTAGTGCTGCGTCGTCGCCCAGATCATATAGAGCAGGTGGCGCGGGTCCACCGGATCAATCGCCCCCTCGGCAATCCAGCGTTCGATCACCTTGATTCGCGTCTCGGTCCATTCGGTCAGGGTGGTTTCCAGATAGTCGTGGATGATCGGCGCGCCGTGGATCACCTCGTTGGCCCAGACCTTGGAGCCATAGGGGTGCGAGCGGCTGATCTCCATCTTCTTGCGGATATAGGTGGAAAGCGCCGCTTCCGGCGTGCCTTGCGTGTCGAAACTGTCGGCGGCGTCCAGCCAGATATTGAAAATCCGCTCGACCACCTGCCGGTAAAGGTCCTGTTTTGTCGGGAAATAATAGTGCAGGTTGGCCTTGGGCAGCTTCGCCTCGTCTGCAATCGCCTGCATTGTGGCGCCCTTGAAACCGTGCTCCGCGAAAATACGCTCGGCCGTGGCGAGGATCAGGGCCAGCGTCTCGCGGCGCAGCCCCTCGCGGCGGTTGAGCGGTTTTTCGGCGACTGGCGGCATTCGGGCGGATTCCTCAAACAAATTCTTGACTGATTGGTCAGCTATGCTAGCGTCAACCTGACCAGATGGTCAAAAGAATTTTTTCGGGAGGGGTTGGCATGTCCGATCGCACAAATACGGCACCGAATGACCTCAGCGCATTCTGGATGCCCTTCACGGCAAACCGCCAGTTCAAGAAAAACCCGCGCATGTTCGTGGCCGCCGACGGGATGTATTACACCACCGGCGACGGGCGACAGGTGCTGGACGGCACCTCGGGCCTGTGGTGCGTGAACGCGGGCCACAACCAGCCGCGCATTGTCGAGGCGATTGCAAAACAGGCGGCGGAACTGGACTACGCCCCCGCCTTCCAGATGGGCCACCCCAAGGCTTTCGAGCTGGCCAACCGGCTGGTGGATATGGCGCCCGAGGGCATGGACCATGTGTTCTATACCAACTCCGGTTCGGAATCGGTGGAAACGGCGCTGAAGATCGCCATCGCCTACCACCGTGCGCGCGGCGAGGGCACGCGCACCCGTCTGATCGGGCGCGAGCGGGGGTATCACGGGGTGAACTTCGGCGGCATTTCCGTCGGCGGCATCGGCCCGAACCGCAAGACCTTCGGCAGCCTGCTGACCGGCGTGGACCACATGCCCCATACCCACATCCCCGAGAACGCCTTTACCCGTGGCCAGCCGGAACACGGGGCGGAGATCGCGGACGAGCTGGAACGGATCGTGGCGCTGGGGGATGCCTCCAACATCGCCGCCGTGATTATCGAGCCGATGGCAGGTTCCACCGGTGTGTTGTTGCCGCCGAAGGGGTATCTGGAACGCATCCGCGCTATCACTAAAAAATACGGTATTCTGCTGATTTTCGACGAGGTCATCACAGGCTTCGGGCGTCTCGGCTCTGCCTTCGGCGCGACGCATTACGGCGTGACGCCGGACATCATGACCACGGCCAAAGGGCTGACCAACGGCGTGATCCCGATGGGCGCGGTGCTGACCAGCAGCGAAATCCATGATGCCTTCATGACCGGCCCCGAAAACATGATCGAGCTGTTCCACGGCTACACCTATTCCGGCAACCCGATGGCCTCGGCCGCCGGTCTGGCGACGCTGGAGACCTACAAGCAGGACGGGTTGTTCGAGAACGCCCGTGATCTGGCCGGATACTGGGAGGATGCGCTGCACGGCCTCAAGGGTCTGCCGCATGTCATCGACATCCGCAACGAAGGGCTGATCGGCGCGGTCGAACTGACCCCGATCGAGGGCGCGCCGACCAAACGGGCATTTCAGGCCTTCCTCGATGCTTACGACGCCGGCATCCTGATCCGCACGACAGGCGACATCATCGCCTTGTCGCCGCCTCTGATCATGAACAAGGGACATATCGACGAACTGATCGGAAAACTGGCCGACGTTCTGAAAAAACTGGATTAAGGGAGAGATATCATGGCCGCACCTGGCGAAAATATGAAAGTGGACGGCGACCGCCTTTGGGACTCGCTGATGGAAATGGCCAAGATCGGGCCGGGCGTGGCGGGCGGCAACAACCGCCAGACCGTGACCGACGAGGATGGCGAGGGCCGCGCCCTGTTCCAGAAATGGTGCGAGGCGGCGGGTTGTTCCATGGGGCTCGACCAGATGGGCAATATGTTCGCGCGCCGCGAGGGCACTGATCCCGACGCCCTGCCTGTCTATGTCGGTTCACATCTGGATACGCAGCCCACGGGCGGAAAATACGACGGGGTTCTGGGTGTTCTCGGCGGGCTGGAAATTATCCGCACGCTCAATGATCTCGGTGTCAAGACCAAACACCCGATTGTCGTGACCAACTGGACCAACGAGGAAGGCACGCGGTTTGCCCCCGCCATGCTGGCCTCGGGTGTATTTGCAGGCATGCACACTCAGGACTGGGCCTATGACCGCGAGGATGCGGAGGGCAAAAAATTCGGTGACGAACTGGCCCGCATCGGCTGGCGCGGCGAGGAAGAAGTCGGGGCACGCAAGATGCATGCATTCTTCGAGCTACACATCGAGCAGGGACCAATTCTGGAGGCAGAGGGCAAGGACATCGGCGTTGTGACCCATGGTCAGGGGCTGAGCTGGACGCAGGTGACAGTGACCGGCAAGGAAAGCCATACAGGCTCCACGCCCATGCCGATGCGCAAGAATGCCGGCCTCGGCATGGCACGGATGCTGGAACTGGTGGACGAGATCGCATGGAGCCACAAACCCGATGCGGTTGGCGCGGCAGGGCATATCGACGTATTCCCTAACTCGCGCAACGTGATCCCCGGCAAGGTGGTATTCACCGTCGATTTCCGCTCGCCGGACCTCGACACCATAACGGATATGGAGAACCGTTTCCGCGAAGGGGCGCAGAAAATTGCGGATGATATGGGCTTGCAGGTAGAATTCGAAAAGGTCGGCGGTTTCGATCCGGTGACCTTCGACGAAGGCTGCGTGAACGCCGTGCGCAACGCCGCCGAGCGTCTGGGTTATTCCCACCGCGACATCATCTCGGGCGCCGGTCACGATGCCTGCTGGATCAACCGCGTTGCCCCTACTGCCATGGTGATGTGCCCCTGTGTCGATGGCCTGAGCCATAACGAGGCCGAGGATATTTCCAAGGAGTGGGCCACCGCGGGGGCCGATGTACTGCTACATGCAGTTGTGGAAACGGCGGAGATTGTGGAGTAAATGCGCCCTGCCCTGCCTCTGTCGACCATAGTTGCGCTGCTTGCCGGCGTGGCTGTGGCGTGGGCGCAGGGCATTCCTTCATGGGATTGGCAATTGTCCGAGCCCCTCGACCTGACCCGTTCGGTTACATATCTGGATACCGATCCCGACAGCGTATCGGCGGCACAAATCGCCGGATTGAAGGCGCAAGGTGTGACTACAATCTGCTATGTCAGCGTCGGGACTCTGGAGAACTATCGTAACGATCTGGACACCTTTCCCGCCAGAGTGGTGGGAAAGACATATGGTGACTGGCCGGACGAAAGGTTTCTCGATATTCGCGCACTGGACGTACTGATCCCGATCATGAAGGCACGGTTCCAGCGCTGCAAGGATCTGGGATTCGATGCCATCGAGCCGGACAACATGGACGTCTATACCAACGACTCCGGTTTCGATCTGGGGATCGAGGATACGCTAACCTACATTCTGATACTGGCGCAAACCGCACATGATATGGGCCTGCAGATCGGACAGAAAAATGTGCCGGAACTCACGGAGTATCTGTCCGGTTCGCTCGATTTCATCATCACCGAGGACTGCTTTGTAGACGGCTGGTGCGGGGAGGCACTACCCTATCCCATACAGGGAAAACCTTTTCTGGCGGCAGAATATACAGATACGGGCGTTAATTGGGCAAAAGCCTGCAACTATGCAAAAAATAACGGCATTTCCATGATTTTGAAGGATCGGGATCTGGGCGCCGGATTGAAAACATGCCCCTGAACGGGCAGGACACTAACGGGAGGTTGATATGACCAAGGTAATCAAAGGCGGCACGGTTGTTACGGCGGACTTGACGTATGAAGCCGATGTGAAAATCGAAGGCGGCAAGATCGTTGAAATCGGGCCAAACCTGAGCGGCGACGAGGTTCTGGATGCCACCGGCTGCTACATCATGCCCGGCGGTATCGACCCGCATACGCATCTGGAAATGCCGTTCATGGGCACCTATTCCAGCGACGATTTCGAGAGCGGTACCCGCGCGGGGCTGGCGGGTGGCACAACGATGGTTGTCGATTTTGCCCTGCCCAATCCGGGCGAGAGCCTGCTGGATGCGCTGAAGCGCTGGGACAACAAATCCACCCGTGCGAATTGCGACTACTCCTTCCACATGGCTGTGACATGGTGGGGCGAGCAGGTCTTTGACGACATGCAGGAAGTCGTCGGGCGCGGTATCAACACCTTCAAGCATTTCCTCGCCTACAAGGGCGCGCTGATGGTCAACGACGACGAGCTTTACGCCAGTTTCAAGCGCTGCGCCGAACTGGGCGCAACCCCGCTGGTGCATGCGGAAAACGGCGATGTAGTGGCCGAGCTGACGGCGCAACTGCTGGCCGAGGGCAACACCGGACCCGAGGCGCACGCCTATTCCCGCCCGCCGCAGGTGGAGGGCGAGGCGACCAACCGCGCCATCATGATAGCCGACATGGCCGGCGCGCCGCTTTACGTCGTGCATACCTCCTGCGAGGACAGCCACGAGGCCATCCGGCGCGCCCGCATGCAGGGCAAGCGGGTTTGGGGCGAGCCGTTGATCCAGCATCTGACGCTGGATGAAAGCGAATATTTCAACAAGGACTGGGACCATGCCGCCCGCCGTGTCATGTCGCCGCCCTTCCGCAACA
>WFTU01000009.1 GCA_015485375.1 Paracoccaceae bacterium
CGCTCGACCAGCGTGGTTTTGCCGGAGTTTTTCCAGCCGACGATCCCGTAAACATTCATCCTGCGATTTCCTTCAGCATTTCTTCGGCCCGCGCCATGTCTTGCGGCGTGTTGATATTGAAAAACGGGTCCGGCCCCTCAAGCTCGAATACCATTTCGGCACAGCCATGCGGTTTTGTCCATTGGACAACCTTGCGCACGCCGTTTGCCAGTGCCGCGCGCAAGTCATCGCGCAGGTCCACCCGCCAGAGGCCGAAGGTCGGATGCCGTGCAATGCCGCGCTCCGGATCGGGTGTCACCGCCATGACCAGCGGAGACTGCGCGCCCTCGCGGGCCATTTGCAGCGCCATCACCAGGTTTTCGGGGAAAAACGGCGTATCGGCGGCAACGGTCACGATATAGTCCGCGCCCTGTTCATGCGCCCAGTCCATGCCCGCCAGCACCCCGGCCAGCGGTCCGGGGAAACCCCCGACAGAATCCGCCACCACCGGCAGGTGGAATTGCGCGAAACGGGCCGGATCGCCGTTGGCGTTCAGCACCATGTCGCCCACCTGCGGCCGCAAACGCGCGATCACGTGTTCCAAGAGCGGCTTGCCGCCGAGCGACAACAGCGCCTTGTCGCCACCGCCCATGCGCGAGGATTGCCCGCCCGCGAGGATCACTCCGGGCGGTTTCATGCGCGATGCCCCTTGCGCACGGATTTTTTCGGCTCGTCCGGCACGGCCGACACATCGGCGTCGCGGACCAGCCGTTCCTCGCCGCTCAGGCAGACGAAGCGCTGGCCGCGCATCCGCCCGATCAGGGTCAGCCCGACCTGCCGCGCGATCTCCACGCCCCATGCGGTAAAGCCGGAGCGCGAGGCCAGAACCGGAATGCCCATCAAGGCCGTCTTGATAACCATTTCGGAGGTCAGGCGGCCGGTGGTATACAGGATCTTGTCGCCGGCGCTTTCGCCCTCCAGCATCATCCAGCCGGCGATCTTGTCCACGGCATTGTGGCGCCCGACGTCCTCCATATAGACCAGCGGCACATCCTGCCGGCACAGCACCGTTCCGTGGATGGCACCCGCCTGCAAATAGAGGCTTGGCATGGTGTTGATCTGCTGCGCCAGCGCATAGAGCCAGCTCGTGCGCAGCTCCGCCTTTGGCAGTTCCACCGCCTCCAGCCCTTCCATCATGTCGCCGAACACGGTGCCGACCGCGCAGCCGGAGGTGCGGGTCTTTTTCTTCAGCTTTTCCTCGTAATCGGTGCGCCGCTCGGTGCGCACCACGACGGTTTCGATCTCGTCGTCGTAATCCACGCGGGTGATGACATCATCGGCCAGCAGCATCCCCTGATTGCGCAGATACCCCACCGCCAGATATTCGGGGTAATCCCCGATGGTCATGGCGGTCACGATCTCCTGACTGTTCAGGTATATCGTGAGCGGGCGCTCCTCCACCACGCGGATCTCGCAAGGGGCGCCGTTCTGGTCGATCCCCGAAACCGCGCGGGTCAGGCGCGGGTTGGCCGGATCCGGTTTTATCAGCATATCTGTCGCCACGTCGCTAAACTCTTGATTGGTCAAACGGGAGGTTCCCCGCTATATCGCTCCGGAATGTGAAGCATGGGGGCGGATATGTCCATAACCGGAAAAACCTATTGGCGCGGATTTCGCGACGGCGCACCGTTCATTCTGGTGATTGCCCCCTTCGGCCTGCTGTTCGGCGTCGTGGCGGCCGAGGCCGGATTCAACCTGCTGGAAACCATGTCGATGACCGTGCTTGTGATTGCGGGGGCGGCGCAGTTTGCCGCCGTGCAGATGTTGACGGACAACGCACCGGTGGTGGTGATTGTGCTGACGGGGCTGGCAATCAATCTGCGTATGGCAATGTATTCGGCCTCGCTGACGCCGCATCTGGGCAAGGCGCCGTTCTGGCAGCGGGGCTTCATTGCCTATTTCATGGTCGATCAGGCCTACGGCGTCTCCATCGTCAAATTCGAGGTCGAGCCGGAGATGCCGGTGCCGCAAAAGGTTGCCTATTATTTCGGCGTCATCAGCCCGATTGCCCCGATGTGGTACGGGTTTACCCTGCTCGGCGCGCTGGCCGGTTCGGCGATTCCGGAGGAATACGCACTGGATTTCGCCATCCCGATCACCTTCCTTGCCATGGTTGCCCCCGCGCTGCGCAGCCTGCCGCATGTGGCGGCGGCGGTAGTGTCGGTCGTGGTGTCGCTGGCGCTGTCGTGGATGCCCTATAACCTCTGGCTGATGATTGCCGCGGTGCTGGCGATGATGACCGGCGCGTGGATCGAGAAACGGCTGGAGGCGCGGGCATGAGTACCCTCGACATCTGGCTGACCATTATTTTCCTCGGGCTTGGCACCTATCTGCTGCGCCTGTCGTTCATCGGGCTGATCGGCTCGCGCAAACTGCCGGAATGGGTGATGAGGCACCTGCGCTATGTCCCCGTCGCCGTCATGCCCGGACTGATCGCGCCGCTGATCGCCTGGCCCGCGGCAACGGGCGGGCAGCTTGATCCGGCGCGGCTTTCGGCGGCGGCCGTCTCGCTGTTTATCGGGGCGTATTTCAAAAGCGTCATCGGCTCGATTGTCGGCGGTATGGCGACGCTCTATCTGGCGCTCTATCTGATCGGCTAGAGCGGCAGTGCCGTGGTCTTGAACACCGTGCGCAGGGCAAAGCTGGACTGCATTTGCGACACACCGGGCAGGCGCGCCAGATACTGCCGGTGGATGCGGGCGAAATCGTCGGTATCCGCGGCCACCACTTTCAGCAGGTAATCCGCCGTGCCGGCCATCAGGTGACACTCCAGCACATCGGGGATGCGGCGCACCGCCGCCTCGAACCGGTCCAGCAGCTCGTCGGCCTGCCCAGAGAGGGTGATCTCCACAAACACCGTCGAGGGCCGGTCCACGGCGCGCGGGTCCAGCAGCGCCACGTAATCCTTGATGATCCCGTCCTGCTCCAGCCGCTGCACCCGCCGGTGACAGGCCGAGGGCGAGAGGTTCACTTTCTCCGCCAGTTCGGCGTTGGACATGCGGCCCTTGCGTTGCAGGGCCTCGAGAATCTTTATATCAAGCGCATCCATCCGGCTCATTGCAATAATCCACTGCCATTTCTTCGATTGTTAGTGGATTATTCGGATATTTCTGCATTGCACAATAGGAATTAGCAAAGCAATTGCATAAAGCCTGCGACATGTTGTCAATATACCCACCCAAACAGCACGAGGCCCGGAATGCTTATCGGATGTCCAACGGAAATCAAGAATCAGGAATACCGCGTCGGGATCACCCCCGCCGCCGCGCACGAGGCCGTGGCCCACGGCCATCAGGTCATCATCCAGAAAGGCGCAGGCACGGGCGCCGGTTTTCCGGATGCGGAATATATCGAGGCCGGCGCGGAAATCGTCGATACCGCTGCCGAGATTTTCGAGCGCGCCGAGATGGTCGTGAAGGTCAAGGAGCCGCAGGCCGTCGAGCGCAAGCAGTTGCGCGAGGGGCAGATCCTGTTCACATACCTGCACCTCGCCCCCGATCCGGAACAGACAAAGGATTTGCTGGAAAGCGGCGTCACCGCGATCGCCTATGAAACCGTCACCGACCGCAACGGCGCGCTGCCGCTGCTCGCGCCCATGTCCGAGGTCGCCGGTCGCCTTGCCCCGCAGGTCGGCAGCTGGACGCTGCAAAAGGCCAATGGCGGGCGCGGCGTTCTGATGGGCGGTGTGCCGGGGGTTGCTCCGGCAAAAGTCGTGGTTCTGGGCGGCGGAGTCGTCGGCACCCACGCGGCAAAAATCGCGGCGGGCATGGGGGCGGACGTCACCGTGCTGGACCTGTCGCTGCCGCGTATGCGCTATCTCGATGATGTATTCGGCGGGGATTTCAAAACCCTCTATGCCTCCAAGGGCAACACGGCCGAGATGGTCGCCGGCGTTGATATGGTTATCGGGGCAGTGCTGATCCCCGGGGCCGCCGCGCCGAAACTGGTGACGCGCGAGATGCTGAAAACCATGAAACCGGGCGCGGTGCTGGTGGATGTGGCCATCGATCAGGGCGGCTGTTTCGAGACCTCCCACGCCACCACCCATGACGACCCGATCTACGAGGTGGACGGCATCATGCACTACTGCGTTGCCAATATGCCCGGTGCCGTGGCGCGGACCTCGACGCAGGCGCTTGGCAATGCGACCATGCCGTTCATGATCGCGCTGGCCAACAAGGGCTGGCGCAAGGCTTGCGAGGACGACCCGCATCTGCTCGACGGGCTGAACACCCACAAGGGGCATCTGACCTATGCCGCCGTGGGCGAGGCGCTGGGGATCGAAACCATCAGCCCCGAAGAGGCGCTGAAGCTGTAAAACAAAAGGCCCGCAGGATCGCTCCGGCGGGCCTTTTCAATTCTGTGTGCTACCCGCTCAGGCGGACTGTTTCTTCAGCAGATCACGGATTTCCGCCAGCAGTTCCTCCTGCGTCGGGCCTTTGGGGGCTTCCGGTGCCGGTTCTTCCTCCGGCCCCTCGGCAGCGGCTTTTGCCTTGTTCACCGCCTTGACCAGCATGAACACCACGAAGGCGACGATCAGGAAATTGATCACCGCCATGATGAAGGAGCCGTAGGCGAACACCGCCGCGCCGGCCTCCTGCGCCTCGGCCAGAGTGGCATAGTCGCCCTCGCCCAGCACCACAAACAGATTGGTAAAATCGATCCCGCCGGTGAAAATACTGATAAACGGGTTGATCAGGTCGGCCACCATGGATTTGACGATGGCGGTAAAGGCTGCGCCGATGATGATACCGACGGCCATATCCATGACATTGCCCTTGGCAATAAAATCCTTGAATTCCTTAAGCACTTTCCCTCCTTTATTGAAATGCACATGCAATAAACATGTTAATACATTATTTCGGAGCGTTCCGGAATATCAGCCTTCATACCAGGCTTTCACATCCGCCAGCTTGGTGCGGGCGATCGGGATTTCGGTGTCATTGCTCAGCACCAGCGTCTTTGCACCGGACTTGCCGCCGATCCCCTCGATAGCGGCCCGCGCAACCCAGTGGGAGCGGTGCGGCGAGATCCCGTCGGTTTCCGTCAACTGCCCCAGAACATCGGCCATCCGCCCGCGCAACAACTCCTTCGAAGCAGCCATTGCGATTTCCAGATAATGGTCCTGGGACGAGATGGAAATAATATCGTTGACCGGAAAGCTCCTGCCCGCGATGGACAATATACGGCTCGGAGCGGGGCGTGGCTCCGGCACTGTTCCGGCTTCCTCCGGCGCGATCCGCGACATGACCTTCGGGAAAACGAACAGCATAAAGATGGTTTCGAACAGGACCCCCATGGC
>WFTU01000010.1 GCA_015485375.1 Paracoccaceae bacterium
CCACTAAACCGGTTTAGTGGATATGTCCCGCTTGACAGCCTGCGGCAACCGCCCCACCCTCGCGCCATGAACAAACTGCTCTGCCAGCTGGACGCCATCGTCCCCTTTGCCCCGATCCTGCGCCGCGCTGCCCATGTCGGCGCCGATGGCCTCTGGCCGACCATCCTGCTGCGCGCCCTGCCGCTTACGGGGCTTTTTCTCTGGATTGCCATGCAATGGCCGCTGTTCGGCATCCTCCTCTATACCCTGCTCCTGATCCCGCTGACCGCATGGCACCACATCACCGTCAACGGCATCACCACGCCGGCGGCCCGTGCCGAGGTCCTGCTCTGGTATTTCACCGTCATCCTGATCGGTGCCGGCGGCCTCTGGCTGTTCGTCGCGGGGATCGCCGGAATCGTCCCCTTGCGGCTCGGCGCCCTGCTCCTCGGCCTGTCGGGGATGGCCACGATCAAATACCGCTCCTTCGCCCCCGTCGTGACCATCGTGCAGCTTGTAATCTGGAGCTACCTCATCGCAACCACCGGCGAAACGCTCCTGATGGTCCTGATGCCCGTCCTGACCGCGACGCTGCTCGCCACCTTGCTAAAACCGCGCGCCGCATCTTGACACCCGCGACCACGCGATTAAACCGTCACCGACAGTAACCGGGCGTTTCGTAGGCGCCAAAACACGAAAGGGGCCCGACATGGCCAATATTACCCTCACCCTTCCCGATGGCGCGAAACGCGAATACCCGGCCGGTATCACCGGTGGCGAGGTCGCGGCCGACATTTCCAAATCCCTCGGCAAGGCGGCGATCGCCTGCGAGATCAACGGCAAATTCTCCGACCTCTCGATCCCCATCGAACAGGACAGCGACTTCCGCATCTTCACCATGAAGGACGAGGAACAGGCGCTGGAACTCATCCGCCACGACGCCGCCCACATCATGGCCCGCGCGGTGCAGGAACTCTGGCCCGACACCAAGGTCACCATCGGTCCGGTCATCAAGAACGGCTGGTATTACGATTTCGACCGCGCGGAACCCTTCCACGAGGACGACCTCAAGCTGATCGAAAAGAAAATGCGCGAGATCATCAACAAGCGCGAGCCCGTCACCACCGAGGTCTGGGACCGCGACCGCGCCATCAAGTTCTACGAGGCCAACAACGAGCCCTACAAGGTCGAGCTGATCGAGGCGATCCCCGGAGACGAGGACCTGCGCATGTACTGGCACGGCCACTGGCAGGACCTCTGCCGCGGCCCGCATCTGGTGCATACGGGTCAGGTTCCGGGCGACGCTTTCAAGCTGATGTCGGTTGCCGGCGCCTACTGGCGCGGCGATTCCAACAACGCCATGCTGCAACGCATTTACGGCGTGGCTTTCCGCAACAAGCAGGACCTCAAGGCCTACCTACACATGATCGAGGAGGCCGAGAAACGCGACCACCGCAAGCTCGGCAAGACCATGGACCTGTTCCACATTCAGGAAGAGGCCCCCGGCATGGTGTTCTGGCACCCCAACGGCTGGACCCTCTACCGCGTGTTGCAGGACTACATGCGCCGCCGCCAGATTGCCGACGGCTATCTTGAAATCAACACCCCCGAGGTCGTGGACCGCAAACTCTGGGAGGCCTCCGGCCACTGGGAAAAATACCGTGAAAACATGTTCATCACGGAAATCGACGAGGAACACGCCAACGAGAAACGCGTGAACGCCCTCAAGCCGATGAACTGTCCCTGTCACGTTCAGGTCTACAATCAGGGCCTGAAATCCTATCGCGACCTGCCCTTGCGGCTGGCCGAATTCGGATCCTGCCACCGCTACGAATCCTCCGGCTCCATGCACGGGCTGATGCGCGTGCGCGGCTTCACGCAGGACGATGCGCATATTTTCTGCACCGAAGACCAGATCGCCTCGGAAACGAAAAAATTCATCGAACTGCTGTCCTCGGTCTATCACGATCTGGGCTTCGAGAGTTTCGACATCAAATTCTCTACCCGCCCCGAAGTGCGTGCAGGTTCCGACGAGGTCTGGGACCAGGCCGAGGCGGCGCTGGAAAACGCCATCAAGGCGCTGGACCTGCCCTACGAGGTTGATCCCGGCGAGGGCGCCTTCTACGGCCCGAAACTCGACTTCAAACTGACCGACGCGATTGGCCGCGAATGGCAGCTTGGCACATTGCAAGCCGATTTCGTACTGCCGGAACGGCTCGAGGCCGAATATATCGGCGAGGACGGGGCCAAGCATACGCCAGTCATGCTGCACCGCGCAACACTCGGCTCCTTCGAGCGGTTCCTCGGTGTGTTGATCGAAAACTACGCCGGCAAATTCCCGCTCTGGCTCGCCCCGCGTCAGATCGTTGTCGCCTCGATTGTTTCGGACGCCGACGATTGGGTGAACGAGGTGGTCGCACGCCTGCGCGCCAAGGGCCTGCGCGCCGAGGGCGACACCCGCAACGAGAAGATCAACTACAAGGTCCGCGAACACTCCATGGCCAAGGTCCCCGTGATCCTCGCCATCGGCATGAAAGAGGTGGAGGAAAAAACTGTCTCCATGCGCCGCCTCGGCGACAAGGGCTCGAAAGTGCTGGGCATCGACGAGGTGGTGGCCGAACTGG
>WFTU01000011.1 GCA_015485375.1 Paracoccaceae bacterium
CAGAATGGCAATGATCAGCGGCAGGGTCGCCTTGACGTTCAGCACCCCGCGTTTGAAGTTCATCACGCTGGCGGTAATGGTGCTGGAGGTGTTGATAAACAGCCCGATCGCCTTGGCGAGGTTGATCGGCAATCCCGCCACGTTGAATATCGGCACCAGCGCAATCGCCGCGCCAATGCCACCCATCGAAAACAGCGTGGAAAACCCCAGTGTCAGGGAAAAATACAGGATGTAGTCGTTCATTTCCCTGCCTCCGGGGTTCGCGGTTTACCAGGCTTCGATCATCTCGACCATTTTGGCATAGAGATCGAGGATGTTGGCCTTCAGTTCCCCTTCGGCGCCCAAGGCATCAAGCTGGGTTTCAAGGTTGGGGATGGTCACAAAAACCTCGCCGTTTTTCTCGTAGATGCTGATCCGGCAGGGCATCAGCACGTTCAGCTCCGGCTGGGTATTGAGCAATTCTGCCGCCAGCGGTGCCTTGCACAACTCGTAAACCGAGGCCGCCTCGTTGATCTCGAACCCCTGCTGTTCCGGCAGGTTTTTCGAGAACGGATAAACATGTTTCAGCCCGAGGCCGATTTTCTTGCCATCTTCCTCGACCCGCGCCTCGATCTCGTCAAAGCTGCTGGTGGCCTTGTGGGTAAAGACCAGATCGCCAGTCTTCGGCTTGTCGCTTTCGCCCATCATCGACTTGCAGCGCTTCATCATCGACTGGCACTCGGCCTTCATGTCCGGCTCCATGCGTTCCATCATGGATTTGCACTGCGCCATCATACTCTGGCCCTGTTCCTTCATATCGGCATCCATTTTGCCCATCATCTCTTTCATCTTGCTTTTCATGGTCTCTCTCCGCTCTGGTTGACATCTCGTCCGTTTTCATAAATCATATGAGCAACGAAACATATAAGTGAATACTCATATGACTGATATTGTGACCGACTGCTACGAAGTCAAGCCCCTGAGCGAGATTTTCAAACTCTTGTCGGAGCCGAACCGCCTGCAAATCCTGTGCGGTCTGGGGATGGAGTGCCAGTCCGTCGGCTCGATTGTCGAGCAGACCGGACTAAGCCAGACCAATGTCTCCTTCCACCTGCGACTTTTGCGAGAGGCAGGACTGGTGCGACCGGAAAAGCGTGGAGCGTTTGTTTACTACTGCCTGCCGGACCCGCGCCTTCTGCATCTGCTTGACGATTTCCGCGAATGGGCGGATACGTTGAAAAAACCGGAATAAATGGCCGGATAACGACCCGAACCTAAACATAAAGGAATGCACGATGGGATACGGCGACTGGACAGGATTTGGCTATATGTGGATTTTCCCGCTGCTGTTTCTGGGGGTATTCATCTTCTTCATGCGCGGCATGTTCAGCGGCGGCGGCATGGGGGGCATGCACTCCAATAACAGCGAAACCCCGCGTGAAATCCTCGACCGGCGCTTTGCAGCCGGCGAGATCGGCAAGGAAGAATACGAAGAAATGAAAGCCGCGTTGGGCCGCTAGGCCGCCCGCAGGTTTATTACCGCACGTTTTTTTCGGACGTCACGTTCAGCGACAATCGCCCCCCTTGCAAGCCCCTCGCGAATGCTCCAAAACGGGGTGGAAAACGCGCCCGCCCGTGCGGTCGCCCGATTACGACGGATAATATTATGACAAATTCTGCAAAACCGACCGAGGATATCATCGTTCGCGATGTATTCGGCTTTGATTCCGACATGGTTGTCAAAGGCTTCGAGGAACGCACCGACCGCGTGCCCGACATCGACCCGATGTATAAATTCGACCCCGAGACCACCCTCGCCATCCTCGCCGGTTTCCGCAACAACCGCCGCGTGATGATTCAGGGCTACCACGGCACGGGGAAATCGACCCATATCGAACAGGTCGCCGCCCGCCTGAACTGGCCGACCGTGCGCGTCAACCTCGACAGCCACATCAGCCGCATCGACCTGATCGGCAAGGACGCCATCAAGCTGCGCGACGGCGTGCAGGTCACCGAATTCCAGGAGGGCATCCTGCCGTGGGCGCTGCGCAACCCCTGCGCCATCGTCTTCGACGAATACGATGCCGGCCGACCCGACGTGATGTTCGTCATCCAGCGCGTGCTGGAGGAGGGTGGCAAGCTCACCCTTCTGGCCCAGAACGAGATCATCACCCCGCACCCCTCCTTCCGCCTGTTCGCCACTGCCAACACCGTTGGCCTCGGCGACACCACCGGCCTTTACCACGGTGTGCAGCAAATCAACCAGGCCCAGATGGACCGCTGGAGCCTTGTCGCCACGCTGAACTACCTCAGCCACGACGCCGAAGCCGCCATTGTGCTCGGCAAGGCCCCACACTACAATTCCGAAGAAGGCCGCAAGATCATCGACCAGATGGTGACGGTCGCTGACCTGACGCGCACAGCCTTCATGAACGGCGATATCTCCACCGTCATGTCGCCGCGCACCGTGATCACATGGGCGCAAAACGCCGAAATCTTCAAAGACGTTGGCTTTGCCTTCCGCCTGACCTTCCTGAACAAATGCGACGAGCTGGAGCGCCAAACCGTTGCCGAATTCTACCAGCGCTGCTTTGATGAGGAGCTGCCGGAGAGCGCGGTGAGTGTCAGCCTTGGCTAAGGCCGCCCTTGGCATATTGGGCGTCACCGCCTTTTTCATCGCCTCTTGCGTGCCTGATTCCCGTATTCCAAACGACGTTTCGGGCAACGGCAGAGCCTGCACTATCATGCATGTTGTAGACGGC
>WFTU01000012.1 GCA_015485375.1 Paracoccaceae bacterium
GAGCGCCAACGCGGCCTCGCCGCCCGCTCGCTGGCGCGCGAGCTCTCGGCGGTCAAAACCTTCTACCGCTGGCTCTCCGACGCCGAGGGCATCGAGGCCGCCGCCGTCACCGCCACCCGCGCCCCGAAACCGAAACAGCGGCTGCCGCGCCCCGTCTCCCCCGACGCGGCCAAAGCCCTAATCGACGTGGCCGAGGTCCAGCACGAAAACCCGTGGATCGCGGCGCGCGACGTTGCCGTGGTCACGCTGCTTTACGGCTGCGGCCTGCGCATATCCGAGGCCCTGAACCTCCCCCGTTCCACCCATCCGCTACCCGAGGTCCTGCGCATCACCGGCAAGGGCAACAAGACCCGCCTCGTCCCCGTCCTGCCCGCCGCGCGACAGGCCGTCGCCACCTACATCCGCCTGTGCCCCTATGAACAGTCCCCCGCAGACCCGCTGTTCCTCGGCGCGCGCGGCAAACGCCTGAACCCGCGCATGGTGCAAAAACTGCTGGAGAAATCCCGCCTGCAACTCGGCCTGCCGGCCACCGCCACCCCGCACGCCCTGCGCCACTCCTTCGCCACCCACCTGCTGGAGGCCGGCGGCGATCTGCGCGCCATTCAGGAACTGCTCGGCCACGCCTCGCTGTCCACAACACAGGCCTACACCGCCCTCGACCAGACCCGCCTGATGGAGGTCTACGACAAAGCCCACCCGAAGGGCCGCGGCTGACCCGTTCACAATCCCGCGCACAGGGCTTCCACTTTTTTGCGGCGGGGCATAAAAGGCCCCATGCAGAATTTCGTCAAAGCCTTTTCCGTCCACCTGTTCACCGCCTCCGGCGCAGCGATTGCCCTCTTCGCCATGCTCGAAGCGGGGCAGCAGAACTGGTCGCTGATGTTCCTCTGGCTGATCGCCGCCCTGATCGTGGACGGCATCGACGGCCCGCTGGCACGGCGCTATCAGGTGCGCAAATACGCCCCGCACTGGGTCGGCGTGCTGCTCGACCTGATCATCGACTATCTGACCTATGTGTTCATCCCCGCCTATGCCCTGACCCAATCGGGCATCCTGCCGGAATGGGAGGGCTGGATCGCCGCCATCGTCATCACCGTGACCGGAGTCGTCTATTTCGCCGACACCCGCATGAAAACCGCCGACAATTCGTTTTCCGGCTTTCCGGGCTGCTGGAACATGGTGGCGCTGGTGCTGTTCGCCCTCACCCCCGCGCACTGGATCAGCCTGACGATCATCGGTCTGCTGGCGCTGGCGCAGTTCTTCGGCCTGAAGTTCATCCACCCCGTGCGCACGGTGCGCTGGCGGCCCCTGTCGCTGGCGGTGATGCTGCTCTGGACCGGCACCGCCTTCGTCATCGGCTGGCAGAATTTCGACGCCGGCCCTGTGGCGCAAGCCGTGCTGATTGCCAGCAGCCTCTATCTGCTTTTCGCCGGAATCGCGCAACAAATCCTGCCCGCTGCAACGAAATCTTAAGATTCGCCCCGTATAACGATTCGCACTGAGCGAGACGGGCTTTCCACCCGTGGTTTACCGCACCAGAGATTTGTTAATACCTTTTCGTTGCAATTTTCTGCAACATCACACTAACCGCCTGAACGTTGCGCCGACTGACAACCGGCACCATGCCAGCAACAGACTCAGGTTTCAGGCTTCCTCTGGTGCGGTGACCGTTCTCACAGCTCACAGGCCCCCGCGAAACCCGGGCGCCGAAACCAGGTTCCGGTAAGAACCAAACAGGAAACCAACGCAATAGCGCGGCATTCACGCCCGACGCTATATTTTTTGTGCCCGAATGTAGGGTGCGTGGTCCCCCACGCACCGCACAACTACCCCAAAGCCTCGTCACAACGCCCGCAAACACCCTCGTGCTTGTGCGTCCCGACATCGGGCAGGATCTTCCAGCAGCGCAGGCATTTTTCGCCCTCGGCCTTCTCGAACTCCACGCCCACGCCCTCGACCTCCGGCAGGCGGAAGGCCGTATCGGGCAGCGGATCGCCGGTCAGGTCCACAGCGGACACGATACAGACATCGGCAAAATCGACACTGCGCGCCAGTTCCAGCAGCTCGGGATCCAGAATATGCACACTCGGCGCCGCTTCCAGACTTGCCCCGATCACCTTCTCCTGCCGCTGCACCTCGATCGCGCCGGTCACAACCTTGCGCACATCGCGCAGCTTGCTCCACTTCCCGGCCAACGCCTCGTCACGCCACTCGGTCGGAGTCGGCGGGAAATCCTCCAGATGCACCGAGGAATCCGCCCCGTCAAACCGGTGCAGCCAGACATCCTCCATGGTGAACACCAGTATCGGCGCCAGCCAAGTGGTCAGCCGGTGGAAAATCAGGTCCAGCGTCGATTGCGCCGCGCGCCGCTCGATGCTGCTGTCGCCATCGCAATACAGCACATCCTTGCGCACGTCGAAATAGAAGCTCGACAGATCGACGGTGCAGAACTGGAACAGCTTCTGGAACACGCCCTGGAAATCATAGGCGTCGTAACCGGCCCGCACCACCTCGTCCAGCTCGCTCAGGCGATGCAGCACCCAGCGTTCCAGCTCCGGCATATCGGCCGGATCGACCCGTTCCGCCTCGTCGAACCCGTTCAGATTGCCGAGCATGAACCGCATGGTATTGCGCAACCGGCGATAGCTGTCCGCCACCCCTTTCAGGATTTCGTCCCCGATGCGCAGATCGGCGGTATAATCCGACTGCGCCACCCAGAGGCGCAGGATATCGGCGCCATACTGTTTCACCACTTTTTCCGGTGCAATGGTATTGCCGACGGATTTGGACATTTTCATGCCCTTCGCATCCAGCGTGAACCCGTGCGTCAGCACCCCCTTGTAGGGCGCATGGCCCGTGGTCCCGACCGACTCGAGCAGGCTGGAATGGAACCAGCCGCGATGCTGGTCCGTGCCTTCCAGATACAGATCCGCCACCCCGTCAGGCGAGCCGTCCGCACGGTCGCGGATCACGAAAGCATGGGTCGAGCCACTGTCGAACCACACATCCAGAATATCCGTGACCATCTCCCAGTCCTCGCCGGCCCGATCGCCAAGGAAACGCGCTCGCGCGCCCTCCTCGAACCAGGCATCGGCGCCCTCGTTACGGAAGGCGTCCGAAATGCGCGTGTTCACCGCCGGATCGCGCAGGATCTCCACCTGCCCCTCGCCCGCATCGCGGATGAAGCAGGTCAGCGGCAC
>WFTU01000013.1 GCA_015485375.1 Paracoccaceae bacterium
CGTTTATCGAGGTCATGCCGATGGGCGACATGGGAGAGATCGACCGTCTGGGGCAATACTGGCCGCTCGACGATGTGCGCGCCGAACTGGCGCGCCGCTGGACGCTGAAGGATATCGCGCTCAACACCGGCGGGCCGGCAAGTTATGTCGAAATTGCGGAAACCGGCGGGCGGGTCGGGTTTATCACGCCGCTCACGCATAATTTCTGCGAAAGCTGCAACCGCGTGCGCCTGACCTGCACGGGGCAGCTATATATGTGTCTGGGACAGGAGGACGAGGCGGATATGCGCAAAGCGCTGCGCGACTCGCCCGACGACGACACACCATTGCGCCGGGCTATCGAAGCAGCGATTTCCCGCAAACCCAAGGGGCACGACTTCGACTATTCCCGTCAGGAAGTGGCGGGGCAGATGCCGCGCCATATGAGCCATACGGGCGGGTAGCAAACGGCCGCCCCGAAGGGCGGCCCCGAAAGCGGGCTTACATTCCGCCGATATCGAAATTCCAGCCGGCATAAACGGCATATTCGGATAGCCCACCACCGCCGCCGATAGCCTCGACTCCGACATAGCCGTTGTCCAGGAAGGAATATTCGATGCCCACATTATATAGATCGAAGCCTGAACCGCCGCCGCCCACTATACCGGCGCGGACCCTGAAATTGTTCCAGTCATAGAACCCGCTCGCACTATAGAATGTATTTCCCCCGCCGATGACCGGTCGGCTTGCACCCAGGGTCCAGCCGCTGTTGCCATAATCGGCCTCCAGCGAAGCCAACAGACCGGGAGTCGGTAGTGTAGGTATCGCCTCAATACCGAAAGCAACTGTATAGTAGTCCGCGAAGGTGTAGCGCGCGCCTGCAGTGGTTATCCCGCTGCCGAATCCGGTAGAATAGAGATAGGAAATTCCGTATTCCAGATCGCCGGCCCCACCGTCGAAACGCAAACCGTAGTCAAACGGCGACGTCGGGCTGATCAGCGCCATATACCCGCTGTAGCTGGAAAAAAGCTGGCCATAGGAGATCGACAGGGTGGTGCTTCGGAACGGGGAGATCCCTCCGACATAGTCGTCAACGGCCGCGCGCGGCAGGCCCACGGAAAACCGTCCGAAACTGCTGTCATAGTACAGGGAATAATTGATGGCGGAAGCATCTCCGCCGCCCAGTGCTATATAATCCAGATTCACCTCGGCGCCGAAGGGCATGCTGCCGGTATCTGCTCCGCTAAACCCAAGGGTGAGATCGGCGCTGAATTCCTCGCCGCTACTCGCGAAGGTCCCGCCCTGCGCGTTGCCGTACAGATAGAAACCGGACTGGACATCGGCGGCCTTGGCAACGGCCCCGCCCAGCAGAGTGGCCGCAACCACAACTCCGGATGTGACGCTTGCTTTACAAATATTCATGGTTGTCTCCCGTAGATCGGCATTTGATATTTTCAAAAAATGTATTGTGAGGGGAATACTACCACAATTTCGAGCGCATAGCTAAATAATTACTGGAAAGCCTGTGCTCCAAACCAAAAGGAAGCCCGTGAAGGCTATCGAATAGCCCTGGTTGCCAGCAAAATACCGAGCCGGAAATTTCAGGAGACGACACGCTGTATCTGTTTGCCCAATCCCTCGACCTCGAGTTCCATTTCATCCCCTGCCCGCAGGAAACGCGGGGGTTTGGCGCCCATGCCGACGCCCTCCGGTGTGCCGGTGGCGATGATGTCGCCGGGCAGCAGGGTCATGAAACGGGACATGTAACTGATAATTTCGGCCACGCCGAAGATCATGTCTTTGGTCGAGGAATCCTGTCGCACCTCGCCGTTCAGCGACAGGGTCAGGCGCAGGGCCTGCGGGTCCGGCACCTCGTCAGCGGTCACCAGATAGGGGCCGACAGGGCCGAATCCCGGGGCGGATTTTCCCTTGATCCACTGTCCGCCGCGCTCGATCTGGAAGGCGCGCTCGGAGACATCGTTGACGGTGCAGTAGCCCGCGACATAATCCAGAGCCTTGTCTTCGGTGACATAGCTCGCCTCGCGCCCGATCACGACGCCGAGTTCGACCTCCCAGTCGGTTTTTTCCGAGCCACGCGGGATGGTGACCGGATCGAAGGGACCGGAAAGGGCCGAGGTGGCCTTGGAGAACAGGATCGGTTCGCCCGGTTTGTCCATGCCGGCCTCTTCGGCGTGGCGGGCATAGTTGAGGCCGATGCAATAGAAGTTCGGCACATAGGCAAGGCAGGCCCCGATACGCGGAGTGCCTTCGACAAGCGGGGCAATGGAAGGGTCGAGGGAGCGCAGGTGGTCGAGGGCCTCGGCCGAGACAGCGCTACCGCCGAAATCGGGCACCAGTGCGCTCACATCGCGGATATTGCCCTCCGCATCCAGAATGCCGGGTTTTTCCTGCCCTTCGGGGCCAAATCGCAGAAGTTTCATCCGAGTCTCCTTTTTTCAAAAGGCTGGCCTATCGGGCGGCCGATGGCAACCGCGAACAGGAAACGGATATGGAAAAGAAGTGGTGGGGGGGACTGGATTCGAACCAGTGTACGGTTTCCCGGACGGAGTTACAGTCCGTTGCATTTGACCACTCTGCCACCCCCCCGACCCTTGGCGCAAGCGCGCCTGCATCGGTGATGCGAGGCCGTGAATACGCAAGGGCGCGGGGCGCGTCAATATCAAAACTTCGGTTTCGCCAAATGTCTCGCAAAATTTGCGGGAATGTGGATACTGGGGGCAGATACAGGAGGATATTATGAAAAAGCTGATCATTGCAGCATTGCTTGCAACCGCGATTCCGGCGGCCGCACAAAACTTCACCACTGCCGCCGAGGTCAAGCCGATCCTGACCGCCACCAAGGGGAACTGGGTGGCGGTGCGGGAATTTCAGGGCAAGGACCTGATCTATTTCACGCAACTCGAGGCCTGGCGCTGTGCGCTCGATGGCGTGAAGTTCGGAATTAACGGCGGCGAGCCGACGCAGGTCTGGGAACTGGAGGAATGCTACGAGGACGAGGCAACGCCGAATGCCATGAAGCTGGAGGACGGGTTGCCCTATTTCATGCTGCCGCTGGGCATGGTGAAATCGCTGACGGTGGAAATCACCTATGACGACGGCACCACGGATACGGCCAGCTATGAACGCAAGGCGATCATGACGCCGTAGCTTGCATTGGCGCGGGTGCCGTGGCAATGCTCGCGCCAGATCGTAAAGGATGGCTCATGGCTCCGCGTAACAAAAAGAAACCCGCATGGATTATTGAAAAGGAACGCGCCCGCGCCGCCGGCGCGGCCGAGACCGTCTGGCTGTTCGGCATCCATGCGGTGCGCGATGCCCTGCAAAACCCGATGCGCGAGAAGCTGCGCCTGATGGTGACGAAAAACGCCGCCGACCGGCTGGCGGAGGCGATCGGGGCCTCGGGCATGGAGGCGGAGGTGGTTGATCCGCGCAAATTCGCGCCGCCGATTGATCCGCAATCCGTGCATCAGGGCGCGGCGCTGGAGGTGAAACCGCTCGACTGGGGCTCGGTGTCCGAAATTTGCGCGCCGCGGGACGAGGCGCCGCTGGTTCTGTTGCTGGACCGGGTGACCGATCCGCACAATGTCGGGGCGATTTTGCGCTCGGCCGAGGTGTTCGGGGCGCGCGCGGTGATTGCGCCGCACCGCCATTCGGCGCCGGAAACCGGGGCGCTGGCGAAAACCGCCTCGGGCGCGCTGGAACGGCAGCCCTATTTGCGGATTCGCAATCTGGCCAAGGCAATGGGATCGCTGAAAGAG
>WFTU01000014.1 GCA_015485375.1 Paracoccaceae bacterium
ACCCTGCATACCTGACACCCGAAGGCGTAGATTTCCCCTACGTCAACCGAAAGGACACCTGTGAAATGAATATCCAGAACAGCGTCGCCCGGGACGGTTTTACACAAAAGGCCGAGGAGTTGCGCCGGGTTTACGACCTGCAGCCGAGCGACGCGGCCTTTGACGCCACAGGCGAAATCTATGCCGGCCTGTCCGATGTGATCCCCGAGGCCGACTGGATGCGCCATGCGCCCTATGTGCTGGCGATCAACAAGCTGAAACAGGAGCGCAACGCGGTAATTCTGGCGCATAACTACATGACGCCGCAGATTTACGGCGGGGTCTCCGATGTGGTCGGGGACAGCCTGCAACTGGCCATCGCCGCGACGCAGACCGATGCGGATGTGATCGTGCAGGCCGGTGTGCATTTCATGGCCGAGACGGCGAAAATCCTGAACCCCGAGAAAACCGTGCTGATCCCCGACAGCAGCGCCGGCTGCTCGCTGGCGGAATCCGCGACGCCGGCGGATATTGCGGCGCTGCGCGAACAGTATCCGGATGCGCCGGTGGTGACCTATGTGAACACCACGGCCGAGATCAAGGCGGTGTCGGATATCTGCTGCACCTCGGCCAATGCGCTGGAGGTGGTGAACTCGCTCGACAGCGATACGGTGATTATGGCGCCCGATGCCCATCTGGCCCGCAATATCGCGGCGCAGACCGACAAGCGCATCGTTTACTGGGAGGGCGCCTGCATCGTGCATGAACGCTTCACGGCTCAGGAGCTGCGCGATTTCCGCAAATACGATCCCGACGTGGTGATCATCGCCCATCCGGAATGTCCGGTGGAAGTGGTGGCGGAGGCGGATTTCTCCGGCTCGACCAACGATATGGTGAAATATGTGCGCGCCGAGCGGCCGGAAAAAGTGCTGTTGGTGACGGAATGTTCCATGAGCACCAATGTCTCGACCGAGGTGCCGGATGTGGAGTTCCTCGGGCCTTGCAACCTGTGTCCGTTCATGCAGAAAATCACGCTGGAGAAAATCCTCTGGTCGCTGCACAGCATGGAGGAACAGGTCGAGATCGATCCCGCGATTGCCGAACCTGCCCGCCGCGCCGTGCAGCGGATGATCGACCTGAAAGGCTGACCCCATGCGTGCCCTGCCCGACCTGTTGCTTGATCCGGTGATCCGTTCTGCCTTGCAGGAGGATCTGGGTCAGGCCGGTGACATCACCTGCCGTCTGGTCGTGCCCGAAGGGGCGCGGACGGAGGCGCGGCTGGTGGCGCGCGCGGGCGGTGTGGCCTCGGGGTTGCAGGTGGCGCGGCGGACGTTCGAAATGCTCGACCCGACGCTGGAGATCACCGGCGAGCTGCGCGACGGCGAGGGGTTCGCGACGGGTGATGTGCTGATGTCTGTGCGCGGCGACGTGGCCGCGATCCTGACGGCGGAGCGGGTGGCGCTGAATTTTCTGGGCCGCTTGTGCGGGATCGCAACGATGACAGCGGAGTTCGTGGCCGAGGTAGAGGCGCACAAGGCGCGGATCACCTGCACGCGCAAAACCACGCCGGGGCTGCGCTTGCTGGAGAAACAGGCGGTGCTGCACGGCGGCGGCGCCAACCACCGTTTCGGGCTGGGCGATGCGGTGATGATCAAGGACAACCATATTGCGGCGGCGGGCGGGATTGCGGCGGTGCTGGAACGCGCGCGCCTGCATGCCTCCCACATGACAAAGGTCGAGATCGAGGTGGACACGCTGGCGCAGCTTGACGAGGTGCTGGCGGTCTGCGGCGCCGATGTGGTGCTGCTCGACAATATGGACACCGCCGACATGGCCGAAGCGGTCGAGAAGGTGAACGGACGGCTGGTGCTGGAAGCCTCGGGCAATATGCGGCTGGAACGGGTGGCGGCGGTGGCTGCAACCGGCGTTGACTATATTTCGGTCGGGGCGCTGACCCATTCGGCGCAAACCCTAGATATCGGGCTGGATATCGACCTGTAGGGTATTACTCCCCCACCATCCATTCCCCGTCGGGCTGCAGGGCCTGGAACGCGAAGGCGAAGGCGACGTCGTGGACGACGTCCTTGCCGGTGGCGGCGTCGAATACGCGGATGGAGCCGATGTCGCGGGCATCGGCTATGCGGCGGGTGCCGAGGGCGCTGGCCATGCCCTTTTTCCACTCGATGCGCAGGCCGGCCTCTTCCAGCACCTCGACCTCCTGCAGGCGGGCGAGCGGCCAGGCGCGGTTGCCGACGACGATGACGCGGGCCAGCGGCTCGATGCCGAAGGGCGGGTTTTCACCGTTATAGAGGAACGGGCGGTTGGAGCTGTCATAGCCCGCATAGGGGTTGGAGCCGTAGGACCGGTTGTAATTCGCCGGACGGCCCATGACCTCGCCCTCGGGGTTGCGTTCGCGGAAGCTGGCGAGGGATTCCTCCCAACTGACGATTTTTTGCAGTTTCACGCCGGTCATCTCGCCGACGATGCCCTCGCCGGTGAACTGTTGCCACCAGCTCTCGGTTTCGCGGTCGAACATCACGAGGTTGGAGGCCAGCAGCTTGCCGGATACGCCGAATTCCAGCGTGCGCCCGTCCACGCGGCGGTCGAAAACGATGGCGGAATTGCACAGCGGGCAGAAGGTGACGGCGATCGGCATGCCGGCGATCTCGTCGTTGACGATCTCGTGCCACGTCAGATAGCGGATCGGATAGGCGCGCGGGGTGGCGCCGTCGATTTCCACGGTCACCACCGGCTCGTTTTCGGGGAAGGTCACGACGGAGGCCGGAACCACCGTGATGTCGGAGAGCGCGGGGATGCCGTCGCGGGGCGGACCGCCGCCGATGATATCGACGAAATCGACCGAGGTTTTCGAGAAATCGGTGTCGGGCCATTCGGAGGTCCAGAACGGGGCCTGCGCGAAGGCAGGGGCGACGAGCAGGGTGAAAACGGCGGTCAGGATAGCGCGGATCATGGGCAGGCTCCTTTGGTTGCCCTGCGAGCCTGCGCCGGAAAGAGCGGGCGCGATACCCCCTCTCACGCGCATTTGAGCAAAAGAGAAGGGCGGAGAAAACTCCGCCCTGCCCTGAAATACCTTGTGAAAGACGTCTACATATCTGATTTGATAGTGACTTTTTTCATGTAGTCCGGATCGGAGGCGACCATGCCGTTGGCGGCGTCCTCGCCGCGTTTGATGGCGTTGACCACGTCCATGCCGGAGATCACCCGCCCGATCACCGTATATTCGCCGTTGAGCGACGGGTAGTCGGTGAACATGATGAAGAACTGCGAGTTGGCGGAATTCGGGTCGGCCGAACGGGCCATGCCGACGACGCCCTCCACATACATCACGTCGGAGAACTCCGCCGGAATGTCGGGCAGTTGCGAGGCGCCGCGGCCGGCGAAGACGTTGTTGTAATCCTCCACCTTGCCGAACTCCACATCGCCGGTCTGGGCCATGAAGCCGTCGATGACGCGGTGGAAGGCGACGCCGTCATAGGCGCCCTCGCGCACCAGCGTCTTGATCTGCTCCACATGTTTGGGCGCCAGATCGGGCCGCAGCAGAATCTCAACCGTGCCGTTGGCCTCGCCGGCGACCTCGATCACCATGATGTTGTCGGCTTCGTCCTCGACCGAGATCGATTCCGAGCCGGTGTCGGCGCGGATCGGCATCACCTCTACCGGTTTGCTTTGATACAGCAGGTAATAGCCGAGCGCACTGGCGACCAGCAGGCCGGCGATGATGAAAATATCGCGCCGGTTCATCAGGTGTCCGCCGCGACTTTGACCGAAATCATGCGGTCGGGGTTCGCGGGCGGCTCGCCGCGGGTGATGGCGTCAACGTGTTCCATGCCCTCGATCACGCGGCCATAGACGGTGTATTGCCCGTTCAGGAAATGCCCGTCCTGGAACATGATGAAGAACTGCGAGTTGGCCGAGTTCGGATCCTGGCTGCGCGCCGCGCCCAGAACGCCACGGTCGAACGGCAGTTTGGAGAATTCCGCCGGAACATTGCCGAGGTCGGAACCGCCGGTGCCGGCCAGACGGATGTTGAAGTCCTTTTCCATGTTGCCATTGGCCACATCGCCGGTCTGGGCCATGAAGCCCTCGATCACGCGGTGGAAGGCGACGTTGTCATAGGCACCGGCGCGGGCCAGTTCCTTCATGCGTTCAACGTGCTTGGGGGCCACATCGGGCAGAAGCTCGACAACTACGTTGCCGTCTTTCAGTTCGATGATGACGGTGTTTTCGGGGTCTTTGATCTCGGCCATGAATGCCTCCTGTTATGTGTTCAGAAGGCAAAATATGGTCTGCGGGGGCAAAACAAAACCCCTGTGTCAGTTTTTCCCGAATTTATCGTACAGGGCGCGCTCCACTGCCGCAGGCACAAAGCTGGAAATATCGCCGCCCAGACGGGCGATTTCCTTGACCAGACGCGAGGCAATGGCCTGATAGGGCGCGTCCGCCATCAGGAATACGGTCTCGATTTCATCGTTCATGGCGCGGTTCATGCCGACCATCTGGAATTCGTATTCGAAATCGGAAACGGCGCGCAGGCCGCGGATGATAACCTGTGCGCCGACGTCCGTTGCACAATCAATCAGCAGGTTCTCGAACGGATGCACGACGATTTCGGTATCGCAATCGGCGGCGATGGCAGCACAGTCGGCCTCGATCATCGCCACGCGCTCCTCCAGCGTGAACAAGGGGCCCTTGTCGCGGTTGATGGCCACGCCGATCACCAGCTTGTCCACAAGGCTGCAGGCCCGCGAGATGATATCGCGGTGTCCCAGAGTGATCGGGTCGAAAGTGCCCGGATACAGACCGATACGCATGAAATCCCCTTCCGTTTTGTGCAACGCAACATTATTGCGCGCGCAAGGTCAAGAGGGATTTTTCGCCGCTTCAGATATTTCCGGCGATCAGTTCCGCCATCTGCTGGTTCTCGATCTGGATTTCCTTGATGCGCGTGGCAACCACATCGCCGATGGAGATCACGCCGACCAGCTTGCCGTTGTCCATTACCGGCATGTGGCGGAAGCGGCCCTCGGTCATGATGACCATCAGTTCCTTCATGGTGTCGGCGGGCGAGCAGCTTCGCACCTTGTCGGTCATGATATCGCAGACGCAGTCGGACATGCAGGCCACGCCGCGCTTGCCGATCTCGCGCACGATGTCGCGTTCCGACAGGATGCCCTGCATCTCGTCGCCGTCCTTTACGATCAGCGCCCCGACCCGTTTTTCCGACAGTATCTTCGCCGCGTCCGAGACCGTATCTTGCGATGCGACCGAATAGATTTCGTGGACAGGTTTACCGGCGAGGACGTCTTTGACAAGCATGGGGCTTCCTTTCGATGCTGGGTTCCCCTCCAGCGTGCCCCGAACTGCGGCATTCTGTCAAGTTTTGCGGCCCAGCGCGCCCAGTTCCGTGCGCAGGTATTCCACCACCAGCTCCGCCGCGCGGTTGACGCGGGCGATGCGGTCGTCGTCCTGATGCCGCACGAGGTAGTAGCTGCGCGTAAGGTCGATCCTGTCGGGCAGCACCTGCACGAGATCCGGATGCTCGGCGGCGACGAAGTCCGGCAGGATGCACAGGCCATGCCCTGCCAGCGTCCAGCGCAGTTGCACGATCAGGGAGTTGGAGGCGAGGCAGGGCTCGCGCTCCTGCCCCATGACGGCGGCGTAATCCAGTTCCTTGTCGAAAATCATGTCGGAGATATAACCGATGCAGGGCACCCCTTCGAGGTCGGCGCGCCGCTCGACCTTGCCGAGGGTTTCGACCAGATCGCGGGCGCCGTAAAGGTGCAGCCGGTAATCCGCCACCTTGCGCACCTTCAGGCGGCCTGCGGCGGGGGGCGAGACGGCGATGGCGAGGTCAGCCTCGCGCCGCGACAGGGAAAACATCTGCGGCAGGGCGACGATCTGGATTTTCAGGTCGGGGTTGTCGCGGCCGAGCGCGGCCGTTGCCTCGGTCAGCAGGTAGTTCGACACCCCGTCCGGCGCGCCGATCCGCACCACGCCCGAGAGCCGGTCCGACGAACCGCCGACGTCCTCGCGCGCCACGGAGGCGATGCTTTCCATGCCCTGTGCGTGCTCCACCAGATTGCGCCCCGCCTCGGTCAGCTCGTAGCCCTGCGGCGAGCGGTCGAACAGCTTCGCGCCAAGCGCCGTTTCCAGTGCCGAGACACGCCGCCCGACGGTGGCCGGATCCATGCCCAGCACCTTTCCCGCCGCCACGAGGCGGGAATTTCGCGCGACTTGCAGGAATACGCGCAGGTCGTCCCATTTCATCTGGTCTTTTTGCATGGTGAACAGTCTATCACAGCTTGCCGTCCTGCAAAAATGCAAAATGCATTTGGGAAGAATTTTGTGACAAGCGGGGAACAACAGGCGTAAGCTGTACGCCAGATATACTCTGGAGGAAACCATGAAAGAACTTACGCATTACATCAATGGCGAACACGTCAAAGGCACATCGGGACGTTTTGCCGATGTCTACAATCCGGCCATTGGCGAAGTGACCGCGAAAACCCCGCTGGCGACGGCAGCGGAGCTGGACCTTGCGGTGCAGGCCGCCGAAGCCGCGCAGCCCGCATGGGCCGCCACCAACCCGCAGCGTCGTGCGCGGGTTCTGATGAAGCTGGTCGATCTGCTGCACCGTGATATGGACAAGCTGGCCGAAGCCCTGTCGAGCGAGCACGGCAAGACCCTGCCGGACGCCAAGGGCGACGTGATCCGCGGGCTGGAAGTGGTGGAGTACTGCATCGGCGCGCCGGAACTGCTGAAGGGGGAATACACCGACGGCGCCGGTCCGGGCATCGACATGTATTCCATGAAGCAGCCGCTGGGTGTGACGGCGGGCATCACCCCGTTCAACTTCCCCGCCATGATCCCGATGTGGATGTTCGCACCGGCAATCGCCGCCGGTAACGCGTTTATCCTGAAGCCCTCCGAGCGCGACCCTTCCGTGCCGATCATGCTGGCCGAACTGTTCGAGGAAGCGGGCCTGCCGAAAGGTATCCTGCAGGTCGTCAACGGTGACAAGGAAGCCGTGGACGCGATTATCGCGCACGAGACCATCCAGTCGATCGGTTTCGTCGGCTCCACCCCGATTGCCGAGTATATCTATGGCAACGGCTGTGCGGCCGGTAAACGGGTTCAGTGTTTCGGCGGCGCGAAAAACCACGCCATCATCATGCCGGACGCCGATATGGACAATGTGGTCGATGCGCTGATCGGGGCCGGTTACGGCGCGGCGGGCGAACGCTGCATGGCGATCTCGGTCGCTGTTCCGGTGGGTCAGGAAACCGCCGACCGTCTGATCGAGGCGCTGATCCCGCGGGTCGAGAGCCTGAAGGTCGGCCCCTACACAGCGGGCGACGATGTGGACCTCGGCCCCGTTATCACCGGTGAAGCCAAGGCGCGGATCAATGCGCTGGTGGATAGCGGTGTGGAACAGGGCGCGAAGCTGGTTGTGGACGGTCGCGGGTTCTCTCTGCAGGGCTACGAGAACGGGTTCTTCGTCGGGCCGTCGCTGTTCGACAATGTGACCACGGATATGGAGATCTACAAACAGGAGATTTTCGGCCCGGTTCTGTCCACCGTGCGCACTGACACCTATGAAGAGGCCATCGGCCACGTCATGGACCACCAGTATGGCAACGGCACCGCGATCTTTACCCGCGACGGTGACACGGCGCGCGATTTCGCCAGCCGGATCAATGTGGGCATGGTCGGTGTCAACGTGCCGATCCCCGTGCCGCTGGCCTATCACACCTTCGGCGGCTGGAAAAAATCCGCCTTTGGCGACCTGAACCAGCACGGGCCGGATGCGTTCAAGTTCTATAC
This sequence comes from Paracoccaceae bacterium, assembly GCA_015485375.1. Taxonomy (GTDB): domain Bacteria; phylum Pseudomonadota; class Alphaproteobacteria; order Rhodobacterales; family Rhodobacteraceae; genus NORP23. Next base: position 7,825 of record WFTU01000014.1, read on the forward strand.
GCGCACCAAAACCGTGACCTCGCGCTGGCCCTCGGGCGCCAAGGAAGGGGCGGAGTTCTCCATCCCGACGATGAAATAAGACACGCGGGCGGCCCTGTTCGCGGGGCCGCCCTCTTCTTTGCAAAATACTCGAATCCCGCACCGTAACCACACGAGGCCGCCCATGGATTTTGCCCTCTCCGACGAACAACAGATGATTTTCGACATGGCCTATGATTTCGGGCAGCAGCGCATTGCGCCGCACTCGGAAGAATGGGAGGCCGCCGGGACCATCCCGAAAGAGCTGTGGCCGGAGATTGCGGCGCTCGGCTTTGGCGGGTTGTATGTGTCCGAGGAATACGGCGGTTCCGGCCTCACGCGCCTCGATGCGACGCTGGTGTTCGAGGCGCTGGCGATGGCGGATCCTGCGGTCGGCTCCTTCCTGTCGATCCACAACATGTGCGGCGGGATGATCGACAAGTTCGGCTCGCCGGAGACCAAGGCCAAGTGGCTGCCGGACATGTGCACGATGGAAAAGGTGTTTTCCTATTGCCTGACGGAACCGGGCAGCGGCTCGGATGCCTCGGCGCTGCGCACAAAGGCGGTGAAGTCGGACAATGGTTACACCCTCAACGGCACCAAGGCGTTTATTTCCGGTGGCGGCTATTCCGATGCCTATCTGGTGATGGCGCGCACCGGCGAGGACGGACCGAAGGGGATTTCCTCGATTGTCGTCGAGGCGGGCACCGACGGGCTGTCGTTTGGCGCGCTGGAACGCAAGATGGGCTGGAAGGCGCAACCGACCGCACAAGTGCAGTTCGACGACTGCACGGTTCCGCCCGACAATCTGGTGGGCGAGGAAGGTAAAGGGTTCAAATACGCCATGGCGGGGCTGGACGGCGGGCGGTTGAATATCTCGGCCTCGGCGCTTGGCGGGGCGCAAAAGGCGCTCGATATCGCGCTGGCCTATATGGGCGAGCGGCAGGCTTTCGGCAAAACGCTGGACCGGTTTCAGGCCTTGCAGTTCCGCGTTGCGGATATGGAGATCGAGTTGCAGGCGGCGCGCACCTATCTGCGCCAAGCCGCGTGGAAGCTGGACACGCAGGCACCGGATGCGACCAAGTTCTGTGCCATGGCGAAACGCTTTGTCACCGACACCTCGTTCAATGTGGCCAATGACGCGCTGCAGATGCTCGGCGGTTACGGCTATCTGGCCGATTACGGTATCGAGAAACTGGTGCGCGACTTGCGTGTCCACCAGATACTGGAAGGCACCAACGAGATCATGCGCCTGATCACCGCGCGGGCATTGCTGGCGGAGCGGGATCGTGGCTGACATCGACATCCGTATCGAGGGCAGGATCGGGCGGATTACCCTGAACCGGCCCAAGGCGCTGAATGCGCTGTCCTATGACATGGCGATGGCGATCGAGGCGGCGCTGGATGACTGGGCGACGGATGATCGGGTCGTGATGGCACTGATCGACGCCGTGGGTGACAAGGCGTTTTGCGCCGGTGGCGATATTCAGGAGATGTATGACACCGCCTCGGCGGGGGATTTCGAGTATGGCCGGAAGTTCTGGCGCGACGAATACCGCATGAACGCCAAGCTGGCGAACTGGCCGAAGCCTTATGTGGCCCTGATGCAGGGGTTCACCATGGGCGGGGGCGTCGGGGTTTCGTGCCACGGCTCGCACCGCGTGGTCTGCGAGAACAGCCAAATCGCCATGCCGGAATGCGGCATCGGGCTGGTGCCGGATGTGGGCGGCTCGCTGTTGCTGGCGCGCGCGCCGGGGCGGCTGGGCGAATACCTCGGCACCACGGGGACGCGGATGGATGCGGGGGATGCGATTTATGCGGGGTTTGCCGATTACTATATCCCGCGCGAAAGATGGG
>WFTU01000015.1 GCA_015485375.1 Paracoccaceae bacterium
ATCGAGCGAACATGGCTGGGCCGGCTGAAAATCGACGCGATAGCCGACGGGTTCGAGCGCGAGATTATTATCAGCGCCGTATCCGGCATGGTTCTGCATGATGACTGGGAGGCTTCGTCCGAAACGGCGACTGCCGGACTGGACGGCAACAATGACGGCATCGCCGACACGCTTGAAGAGGGGCTGATTATTGCCAAGCCCGATGACGGGGAGTCCGATAGCGGTTCGGAAAGCACATCGAAAGATGATACAGCTGTCAATCCCATTGTTGTAAGTCCCGTTGTAATAAACAGTGGCGACACCGGTAGCGACGGTGCCGAAGGTGGTGATACATCGGGTTCTGACGGCTCCGACAGCAATTCCGAGCAAGACTAGAATTCGACGGGTAGTATGAGATATCCGGATCCTGCCCGGGCAGCGGGACAGTATGGACGGTTGCACAATTTCGTTTGGTGCGGGATAATTCCCGACCACAAATATTCGCAAAATAATAGTCAAATCGGGCAAGGCAGAACATGAAAACGAAAAACCGGAACCTACTCGTATGGACGACCGTGGCCATCCAGATATTCTGTGCGCTTCTGTTCGGTGCCTATTTTATTCTGGAAACCTATCTGCCGGTCGGTTTGAACGTCGGATGGCAGGTTTACGAGCTGGTCGAAATTGTGACCGCTTTCGGGCTGGTGCTTGGCGCCGTGATGGGGGTCATACTGGCGCGGCAGTTGCTCAAGCGCAACGAGCGGGTCGAAGAACAGCTGCGCGTTGTTTCCGGCGAGTTTCAGAAAATGCTCGAGGAAAATTTTGATGGCTGGGGATTGTCGCCGTCCGAACGGGACGTGGCCTATTTCGCGATCAAGGGAATGTCGAACAACGAGATCGCCGAATTGCGCGGCACCAGCGAGGGGACGGTCAAGGCGCAGATGAATGCGGTCTATAAAAAGGCCGCTGTCGAGAGCCGGACGCAGCTTCTGGGGTATTTTATCGAAGAGTTGCTGGCCGAAGACGGAGAAAATCAGGCTGCCTGAACCTGATTCTCTTCGGTAATTGCAAAAAGTTTTCCTGATTCCGCCGAATTAACCGGATATTGTCTAAACCGGAGTTTATATGCGGTGGAGTGGTCTGCGGTTCATAGACCGGAGGCATTGGGCATCCTATCTCGGTGGCATTGCAGAAGCGGTCACACAACGGGGACTGCGCAACACAGGAGAAACGTTATGAACACGAAAAAATGGATCATCGCAGGTTTGACCGCAGCCCTCATGAGCACAGGCGCAGCCTATGCACAGTCGACCGAAGCACCGGCCACCGTGCGCGTCATTGTTGCCAATCAGGGCATCATGGATATGCAGGCCGTCAAGGATCTGCTGCAGGAGCTGGCTGCCGAAGGCTACACATACATCGAAGTTGGCCGCACCTTCCTTGGCCGCGCCGATATCAAAGCCTATAACGGCGAGCAGATGCGCGAAATCGTCATGAATGCTACCACCGGTGAAATCATGCGCGATATGATGCAGGAACATGCCGGCATGCCGGACAACGGCAACATGGGCGGTGAAGGCTCCATGGGCGGTAACGAAGGTAACATGGGCGGCGAAGGTTCCATGGGTGGTAGCGAAGGCAACATGTCCGGCGAAGGCTCCATGAACTCCGAAGGCGGTTCCATGAGCGGTTCGGTTAACATGGGCGGCACATCGGTTGGTGGCAGCCTCAACATGTCCGGCAACTAAGCTCCCGGTTAGACCAACCAATACAAGGAATATCGCCTGATGATTAAAGACTCCGGTTTTCGCAATTACCGCCTGATGTTGATAGTGGTGGTGGCTGTGCAGGCGATATTATCCTTTATCTACATCTGGACTTTCGCCTCCGACGTGTTCGGCTGGCGAAAGACCCCCCTGAGCTGGCAGCTCACGGAGATCGTGCAAATGCTGACAATCTTCGGTTTGCTGCTGGGAACATTCCTTGGCGCCGTTCTGCTCAAGAACTTCGTGCGTCAGCGCAACGAGCTGGAAGCACGGTTGCATACCGCATCCGGCGAATTCAACGAACTGATGTGGAAACGCTTCAAACAGTGGGGACTGACCCCGAGCGAAAGCGACGTGGCGCTGTTTGCGATCAAGGGATTTTCCAATGCCGAAATCGCGGAGATGCGCGGCAAGAGCATCGGGACGATCAAGGCGCAAAGCAATTCGGTGTTTCGCAAGGCCGGAGTAAACGGACGCACGCAACTGGTGAGCCTGTTTATCGAGGACCTGACCGGAAGCATCGGCCGCTCTCTCGAGGGCGCCGAAAATTAGCCAGTCCTTCAGTGATTGGCAGGAAAGGGCCGGAGGTTTTCCTTCGGCCCTTTTCGCGTTCAGATCGCGGAAAGCTCGGCCAGAACCAGACGCGCGGCCGACAGCGGATCTTCGGCACGCCAGATCGGACGCCCGACGACGATATGGTCGGCGCCGCCATTGATCGCGAGGGCGGGGGTGGAGACCCGTTTCTGGTCGTCGGTTTTTGTGCCCGCAGGCCGGATGCCCGGCGTAACGATCAGCTTGCCGTTTGCTTCGGGCAGGGCGCGGATCATTTCTGCCTCTTGCGCACTGGCAATCACACCGTCGGCCCCGGCCGCAAATGCCAGACGGGCGCGCTCGGTGACGATTTCGTCCATGTCACCTTTGCGGATCAGGGCCAGATCAAGATCGGCGCGATCAAGCGAGGTGAGAACCGTCACCGCAAGGATTTTGGTGTTGCCGTTGCCACGACCCGCCACGGCGGCGCGCACAACGTTAGGGTCGCCGTGTACCGTCAGAAAATCGAGGTCGAACTGGCCAAGCCCCGCCACGGCGTTTTCGATCGTCTGGGCGATGTCGAACAGCTTGAGGTCAAGGAAAACCCGTTTGCCTTTCTCCTTCAACTCGTTGGCCAGTGCCAGCCCGCCCCCGGTCAGCATGCCGAGGCCGATTTTGTAGAACGACACCTCGTCGCCCAGCTTTTCGGCAAGGCGCAGGCCTTCCAGCGCGTTCGGGACATCGAGGGCGACTATCAGGCGGTCATCTGCTTTGCTCATGGGGTGCTCCTTTATGGCAATCACGGGCGACATATCCGGCGACGGCCCCCACCTCAAGGTGGCAAATCCGCCGCTCGCGTCTGTTACTTTAGGCTGATTCCCGCAAAACCCATTTGAGCCAGATCAAGGCTGCTCTGGCTTGGGCGGGTCGCTGTAAAGTATCCGCATGTCCGGATCCTCCGTGCAATACATATGCACCCAGATGTAGGCGTGCTGGAACAACGCCAGAACCAGCGCGTTCCACGACCCTGTCAGCAGGGCAATCGCCCAGAAGCCGAGGAATACGATGGAATACATGGCATTGTCCGAATAGCGAAAGGCCCCTTTGTCCACCATGGGCATGTTGAGGTATTTGTCATAGAAGTGGTCGCCACCAAGCGCCCGGTTGATGGTGAAATACCTGATAACCGAATGCATCCCCCAGACCACCGGCAGCAAAAGCAATACACCTCCGATAATCTGCAGCTGGCGGTTTCCGTCCAGTGTCCCCACGCTGGCCAGCCCGGCAAACAGCACAAGTGTCGGGCGCAGGAAAAGTTGCGGCAGGAAAAGGATTCCCCAGACCTTCAGGGCCTTGTCGCCGAACAGGCGGACCATGGAATCCAGATGCAGTTGCAAGCGAAATACGACGGCGACGCTGATCTGGTGGATCAGGGTGGCGGCGATCGATATTTTCGCCCATGTTATCACACCTACTCCCAGAAAACGCCCGCCCGTATCGCGCAGTAGGGCGCAGGTTCCGGCGACCAGCAGGATGGCGATCATGATGTGCTGGACCTGCCCGCGAAACATCTCGGTTTTTGGTGTTCGGGCGCGTATCGCTGCAAGGCTTCGCATAGGGCCCCTCCTTTTGTTGCAGCGTAGCAGAAATTGCATTTTCAACCAAACGGAGACCTTGCAAGGGCAGGATTCAAAACCCATTTATTAGCCAAAGGGTCGTGCCATAACGGGCGGCCCGCACATGAGGCCATGCAGGGCGTGCCAATGGGCGCCGCGGACATGGATGCTCGAAGATAGGAGAGAGACAGATATGGATTTCGAGAAATTCACAGACCGGAGCAAGGGTTTCGTTCAGGCGGCACAGACCATCGCGCAGCGCGAGGATCACCAGCGGTTTCTGCCCGAACACTTGCTGAAAGCCTTGCTTGACGACGATCAGGGGCTGGCTGCCAACCTGATCACCAAGGCCGGCGGTGACCCGATGGTCGCGCGCCAGCATGTAGAGGCCGCGCTGGCAAAAATCCCCAAGGTAACCGGTGGCGGGCAGCTGTATATGGA
>WFTU01000016.1 GCA_015485375.1 Paracoccaceae bacterium
TCGACGTCAGGTTCACCGGTGTTTCCACCGCAAGTTCGATATAAAGATCACCGGCCGAGCCACCGCGCAGTGACGGCATCCCCTTGCCGCGCAAGCGCAACTGTTTGCCCGACTGCACGCCTGCGGGAACCTTGACGCGCGAGCGCCCGCCATCCAGCGTCGGCGCTTCCAGTTCGCCCCCCAAAGCAGCCGTGGTCATGGAGACGGGAATACGACAGAACAGGTTCTGGTTTTCACGCTCGAAAATCTCGTGCCGTGTCACCTCGATGAAAATATATAGATCGCCGGCGGGACCACCGCGCAAACCGGCCTCGCCTTCGGCGGCCAGCCGGATACGGGTGCCGGTTTCGACGCCAGCCGGAATATTGACACTCAGCGAGCGTTCCTTTTCGATCCGCCCGACACCGTTACAGGCGGTGCAGGGGTTCTTGATAATCTGGCCACGGCCCTGACAGGTCGGGCAGCTACGCTCGACGGTAAAGAAGCCCTGCTGTGCGCGGACCTTGCCCATGCCCGAACAGGTCGGACAGGTCGTCGGTTCGGCACCTCCCTCGGCGCCGGTCCCGCTACAGGCTTCACAGGCCACCGAGCCGGGAACCGTGATGTTGGCCTGCTTGCCGGTATAGGCTTCTTCCAGAGTAACGCGCAGATTGTAGCGCAGGTCGGAACCGCGGGTTGCCCGCTGTCCGCGCCGCTGCCCGCCACCGGCGAAGCCGCCGAACAGGTCCTCGAACACATCGGAAAACGCGCTGGCGAAATCGCCATGACCACGGAAGCCGCCGTTGCCCGCGCTGGCACCGGTGCCGCCCTCGAAAGCCGCATGGCCGAAACGGTCATAAGCCGCCTTCTTCTCCGGATCCTTCAGGATGTCGTAGGCTTCGTTAACCTCTTTGAACTGTTCCTCGGCGTTCGGGTTGTCCTGGTTCTGGTCCGGATGAAGCTCTTTGACCTTCACGCGATAGGCTTTTTTCAGCTCTACCACGGTCGCGGTTCTGCTGACCCCGAGCACTTCGTAATAATCACGTTTTGCCATTCGGGATTTCCCCTCCTGCATACAAAATGGCCCGCCCGATGAAGGGCGGGCCAGATTTGGTGTTCGTTAACCTTAGGCTTTGTCGCCCTTGTCGAGGTCTTCGAAATCGGCATCGACCACATCTTCGTCGTCGCTACCGGCTTCTTCTGCCGGAGCCTCGCCGGATTCGGCTGCGGCCTCTTCCTGCTCGGCTTTGTAGATAGCCTCGCCCAGCTTCATCGAAGCCTCGGTCAGGTCCTGGATGCGGGTCTTGATCGCCTCGGCGTCGTCCCCTTCCAGAGCTTCCTTGAGGTTCTTCATCGACATTTCGATAACCTCGACCGTGGTCGGGTCAACCTTGTCGCCGTGTTCCTCGAGCGATTTTTCAGTTGCGTGGACCAGTGCCTCGCCGCTGTTTTTCGCTTCGACCAGCTCCTTCTTGGCCTTATCGGCTTCGGCGTTTTCCTCGGCCTCCTTGACCATTGCCTCGATATCCTCGTCAGACAGACCGCCAGAGGCCTGAATGGTGATTTTCTGTTCCTTGCCGGTGCCTTTGTCTTTGGCCGACACAGAAACGATACCGTTGGCATCAATATCGAAGGTCACCTCGATCTGGGGCACGCCACGCGGCGCGGGCGGGATCTGTTCGAGGTTGAACTGGCCGAGCATCTTGTTGTCGGCAGCCATCTCGCGCTCACCCTGGAAAACCCGGATAGTCACCGCATTCTGGTTATCCTCGGCTGTCGAGAACACCTGCGATTTCTTGGTCGGGATCGTGGTGTTGCGGTCGATCAGACGGGTGAACACGCCACCCAGCGTTTCGATGCCCAGCGACAGCGGCGTCACGTCGAGCAGAACAACGTCTTTCACATCACCCTGCAGGATACCGGCCTGAATGGCGGCACCCATGGCAACCACTTCGTCCGGGTTAACGCCTTTGTGCGGCTCCTTGCCGAAGAACTTGGTCACTTCTTCCATGACTTTCGGCATACGGGTCATACCGCCGACCAGAACCACCTCGTCGATGTCGCCCTTGGTCAGACCGGCGTCTTTCAACGCCGCGGCACAGGGTTTCATCGAGGATTTGATCAGGTCGCCAACCAGCGATTCCAGTTTTGCACGGGTCAGCTTCATGACCAGATGCAGCGGCTGGCTGGTTTTCGGGTCCATGGTGATGAACGGCTGGTTGATTTCGGTCTGCGTGGCCGAGGACAACTCGATCTTGGCTTTCTCGGCAGCCTCTTTCAGACGCTGCAGCGCCATCTTGTCGTTCTTCAGGTCAACGCCGTTCTCTTTCTTGAACTCGGTTGCCAGATAGTCAACGATACGCATGTCGAAGTCTTCACCACCAAGGAAGGTATCCCCGTTGGTCGATTTCACCTCGAACAACCCGTCGTCGATTTCCAGAATGGAAACGTCGAAGGTACCACCACCAAGGTCGTAAACCGCGATGGTTTTTCCGCCCTCTTTGTCCAGACCATAGGCCAGCGCAGCCGCGGTCGGCTCGTTGATGATACGCAGCACTTCGAGACCGGCAATTTTACCGGCGTCTTTGGTGGCCTGACGCTGGGCGTCGTTGAAGTAGGCCGGAACCGTAATAACAGCCTGCGAGACGGTCTCGCCGAGGTAACCTTCGGCGGTTTCTTTCATTTTCTGCAGGATGAAACCGGAAATCTGCGACGGGGAGTATTTCTCGCCCTCGACTTCGACCCATGCGTCCCCGTTCGGGCCTTCAACGATCTTGTAGGCAACGAGATCCATATCTTTCTTCACCATCGGGTCGTCGAACCGGCGACCGATCAGACGTTTGATGGCAAACAGGGTATTTTCAGGGTTGGTCACAGCCTGCCGTTTGGCAGCCTGACCGACGAGGCGTTCCTCGTCCGTGAAGGCAACGATCGAAGGGGTCGTGCGCGCGCCTTCGGCATTCTCGATAACTTTTGCCTGGGCACCATCCATGATGGCAACGCAGGAGTTGGTGGTTCCGAGGTCAATTCCGATAACTTTAGACATATGTCATTTCCTTTCGTGTGGCGAGTTTGAAGCATGGATCCACATTCGGCCTCCACCCTTCTTCCCAAAGGTCCGACCCCGTAACGGGATCGTTTGATGGGTATATAGGAGCCGCGTTTGGGCGCTGCAAGCGGCTGACCTGCGTCTTTTTCACGTTTTTTTGACAGAAATTCGAATTACCCGCCTCAAGGCGCAATTGATTCAAAACTAACGGGAAATATTGGCGCTACCGAGCGAAATACAGACGGTTGATCCATTCGGCCACAAGCGCGGGCCGTTCCCTGTTTTCGATCTCTACCGTTACGTCCATCGTTTGCGTCAGATGGGTGTCGTCCTGTTGAACCGATCTCAGCGCAAACCGCCCGCGAATACGCGCGCCTGCCGGTACCGGCGAGACGAAACGGATGCGGTTGTAGCCATAATTCACCGCCTGCGTCAGCCCCTCCGGCATCTTCGCGGCGCTTTCATACATCGCGCTGAGCATCGAAAGGGTCAGCAACCCGTGCGCGATGGTTCCGCCAAAAGGGGTCTTCGCAGCGGCAACGGGGTCGGTGTGGATAAACTGGCGATCCTCGGTCACATCGGCAAAAGCGTCGATCCGGTCCTGATCCATCATGAACCAGTGCGATACCAGCGGCTCGCTTCCTGCCAGCCGTTCCATCTGCGCCAGGGCGTTTGCGATGCTCACGGCAGTTTCCGTTTTCCGCCGTTGCCGTCCACCGCGACGAAAACAAATCCGGCCTCGGTGACTTTGATCCGCTCGCCGGAGGGCAGGCGGGTCACCCAGACCTCGACCCCGACATGCATGGAGGTGGTGCCTTCCTTTTGTAGTTCCGAATGGATTGACACCAGGTCCCCGACCAGCACCGGCTTGTGAAACGTCATGGCGTTCACCGCCACTGTTGCCACCTTGCCCCTGGAGCGCGCCCGCGCCACTACCGAAGCCCCAAGGTCCATCTGCGCCATTAGCCAACCCCCGAAGATATCGCCGTTGGCATTGGTATCCGCCGGCATGGCGATCGTTTGAAGCGCCAGCGCGCCTTTCGGTTCCGTCCTGTCCATAGCCTACCTCTTGCCCCAGCTGGCACTCATATTCTTCCGCAACCACGCTTCGACCATCAGGCCGAAGGTCAGGGCAACGATAGTGAAATAAATCGGATACTCCATGTTGGAACGCAACGGGGTATAATTGACAAACGCCTCACCACGGGATTGGTCGATGACGTGGAACAGGGGATTCCAGGAAAACCATTTGACCATTCCCGCGGACATATAGTTCGCAGGCAGCATCTTGCCGCTGGTGACCATATTCGCCCGTCGATACATTTGAGAGACGATCGGAACAAGCCGCGGTGCAAAGGGGCGCGCGACCAAGAAAAGCATTCCGATGGCAACTCCACTGGCCCACGCGAAGAAAAACGGCAATAGCAGACCCGCGGGATGATAGAATTCGAGGCTGCCGCGAAGCATATTCACAACAAAAAGAATCACGACAATACTCATCGTATTCATGTACAGCCCGGACAAAGCTGTTGCAGCGATACCAATGAGTGTGTTCAGCGGCGTGTGAAGGTTCATCGGATCGGTCGGCGAAGAACCTTTCATCACCGACTGGATGGCGCGGTTATGGGTGAGAAACAGAAATATTCCCGTGAGCAAAAATATTACAAAGTCACCCCGGATGGCCAGGGTCCGCAGGCCAAGTACAGTGTACATCAGGGCAAAAACCGCCAACAGAACCAGGTTTTGCGCCATCGCAATGAAAAACCCTAGCGCCGCATTGCCGCTCTGCTTGCGAATATCCCGCACGATCGAATGATAGAGCAATTCGACAAAAGTGATTGCCGCACCGATCAGCGTTCTGTTTTTTCGTGTCTGGTGCATCGCGTGTTGTTGCTTCCACTTGCTCAGGTATCGGTAAAATCACCCTTGCCGACACTCCGGCAGAAAGTTCATAAAGACGGTATACTGCCAACATTGTTTATAAAAGGCTACCACGCATGTCCAACACGGCTATTGTTTCAGAAATCCGCCGCCTCGCCCTGCTGGCAGGAGAGGAGATCATGCGTGTCTATGCGCGCGCGGACTTCGATGTGCAGTTGAAATCGGACAATAGCCCCGTGACCGAAGCCGATGAAGCCGCAGACCGCTTGATATCGGCCGGATTACGGGCCGCCTTCCCCGATATCGCGCTGGTGACGGAGGAACAGGCCGATAGCCATTCGGTATCCGCCGAGCGCTACTTTATAGTCGATCCGCTGGACGGCACCAAAGAGTTCATCCACCGTCGCGGGGATTTCACCGTCAATATCGCTCTTGTCGAGGACGGTGTGCCGGTTCTGGGAGTGGTGTATGCGCCGGCACGGGAGAGACTGTTTTATACCCGTCCCGATGGACAGTCGGTCGAGGAAGCGGCACCGTTCGCACCTGGAACGGCAGGAAAAATTACGGAAATACGCGTTTCCGAACCTGACAACACCGCGCTGACGGTTGTCGCTTCCCAATCCCATCGCGATCAGGCAACTGACGACTATATTGCGCAATACGCGGTCAAGGCATTCCGTGGGGCCGGCTCGTCATTGAAATTCTGTCTGGTTGCCACTGGCGAGGCCGACCTCTACCCGCGTCTGGGGCGCACAATGGAGTGGGATACAGCTGCAGGCGATGCCGTGTTGCGCGGGGCGGGTGGCAAGGTTGTCCGGTTCGACAACCACAAGCCGCTGCGATATGGCAAGGCGGGATATGCAAACCCGTTCTTCATCGCCTGTTCCCCATCCGTAGATCTGAAACAGCCTGAATGAAAGCACTCCTTGTTATCCCCGCACGCTATGCCTCTTGCCGGTTTCCGGGGAAACCGCTGGTGGCATTGCGCGGGGCCGGAGGCGAGGCGCGCAGCCTGATACAACGCACATGGGAGGCCGCCGGACAAATCGACGGTATTTCGCGTATTGTTGTGGCAACGGACGATATTCGCATTCGGGAGGCCTGCGAGGATTTTGGCGCCGAGGTCGTCATGACCTCGCCCGCGCATCTCAACGGAACCGAACGCTGCGCCGAGGCGGCGGATTTATTGGGGGGACATGACCTTGTCGTTAACCTGCAGGGCGATGCGCCGCTGACGCCGCCATGGTTTGTGGAAGCACTTCTTGCTTCCATGTCCGACCCCGTGGTCCAGGTGGCAACGCCTGTGTTGCGAAGTGGTCCCGCCGCACTTGAACGCCTGCGAAACGACCGCAAGCAGGGCAGGGTTGGCGGGACGACCGCGGTTTTCGATGCAACGGGCAATGCCCTGTATTTCTCCAAGGAGGTACTGCCCCACGATGGCGAGGTCGTCTTTCATCATGTCGGCGTATACGCCTATCGCCCCGATGTCCTTCGTCGGTATCTCCGGTGGCCCGAAGGCCCTCTGGAGCAGGCGGAAAAGCTGGAACAGCTCCGGTTCCTTGAAAACGCCGTGCCGGTGCGTTGTGTGCCGGTGGATGCCAAAGGCCGGGAGTTCTGGGAGCTGAACAACCCCGAGGATGTCGAGGTCGTCGAACGGGCGCTGCGGGCACAGGAGATGCCATGACGCCCCCTATGCCCGTTAGCGTAGTTATCGTTTCGCACGGTCGCCCCGGGCATTTGGCACTTTGCCTGCAAAGCCTGCGCAACCAGACCCACCGGAATTTCGAGGTTGTCGTGGTGGCTGACGCCTTGCCGAACGGGTTCGATGGACTGGTCCGGTATATCCCGTTCACGATCGAGAATATCTCGGCCGCGCGCAATCTGGGTGTTGGTGCTGCGGCTGGCGAGGTTATCGCCTTTCTGGATGATGATGCCATTCCCGATCCGCCCTGGCTCGAACGTCTGGTTGCACCGTTCAATAATCCCGACATAGCCTCGGCGGGCGGGTTTACACGGGGGCGAAACGGTATCAGCCGACAATGGGGCGGAATGCGCTTTGACCGTTCGGGGACGGATTTTCCACTGGAATTTGACGAATCCGCGCCGTTTACGGAATTTGCCGCAGATCCGGAGCGGCCGGTAAAACTGAACGGCACGAACATGGCGTTTCGCAAATCAGCGCTACTCGACATCGGGGGCTTTGACGAGAACTTCCGGTTTTTTCTTGAAGATGCCGATATCAAGCTGCGGCTGGACGTCAAGGGGTGGAAATGCGCACTGGTGCCGGAGGCGCAGGTTCATCATACCTTTGCCGGGAGCGGGCGGCGCAAGGCTGACCGGACGCCGAAAGACCTGTTCGAAATCGGTGCGAGCAAGGCGGTTTTCTGCAATAAGCACGCCGCCGGCGATACCGGAGGCTACCTCGGGAAGTTTATGACCCATCAGCGCGCGCGCTTGCGGAAAAACAGAAACCTGACTGCGGCGGAAGCGGAATCCCTGCTTTCGGGACTGGAGCGCGGGTTTGCAGACGGTCTTGCGCGTTTGCCACAGGAAGCGGAATTCGGCCCCGCCCCCGACTTCGCGCGGTTTCCGGCGACTGGCGGCCCGCATGTGGTTATATGCGCCCGCGCGCGCGACAAGCCAAAAGCGGCGCAGCTGGCGGAAGACCTCGTATCCGGCGGATGCCGTGTTTCGGTGATCCTTCTGGAGCCGACGCCACGGTACTTCCAGGTTCGCTTTTCCGGTCGATACTGGCTCCACGCCGGAGGCCTTTTCGGGCGCTCGGTGCGCAGCCAGCCGCTGTTGCGCTTTGCAGTCTATAGGCGAAGGTTTGCAGAGGAAATAAACCGTATCGCGAGACTCGATGATATTAACTATATAACTGAAGTAGCACCGGGTGAATTCACACCGGATTTACCTTGTCTCGCTCCGTTGGCGGGTCTTAAGGTATGCCGACGGGTTTCCGCATTTCAGGATGACAGGGTAGTAATACCTTCTTAGGGTGCGGACCGTTACTATAAATAGGGACAACGGGACAAGTCATACTAGGACAAGCGCCATATTCGCGGCGCACTTGAGGGATAATGAAAAAGAGAGTCACGAAAGCAATTTTTCCGGTCGCCGGACTGGGCACACGGTTCCTGCCTGCTACAAAATCCATTCCCAAGGAAATCATGACGTTGGTGGATCGCCCGCTGATCCAGTATGCGATTGACGAGGCGCGCGAGGCCGGCATCAAGGAATTCATTTTTGTCACCGCCAAAGGCAAGGGCGCGCTGGAAGACTATTTCGATGCCGCGCCGGAGCTGGAAAAAGCCCTGCGCAAGAAAAACAAAACCGACCTGCTGCAAGAACTGAAGGCGACCGATATGGATAGCGGTGCTATCGCCTACATCCGCCAGCGCGAGGCTCTGGGCCTTGGCCACGCGGTCTGGTGTGCCCGCCGTCTGATCGGAAACGAGCCGTTCGCCGTTATTTTGCCCGACGATGTAATCTCGGCTGAAAAATCCTGCCTGTTGCAGATGGTGCAGCAATATGAAGAAACCCGCGGCAATATTGTGGCGGCGATGGAGGTATCGAACGAGCAGGTGTCCTCCTACGGTATCATTGACCCTGCCGAAGACATGGGACAGATCGTAGCGGTCAGGGATATGGCCGAGAAACCGGCACCTGCCGAGGCCCCTTCCAATCTTGCCGTGATCGGGCGCTATATTCTGGAACCCTCGGTGCTCAAACGCCTCAGCACGCTCAAGCGTGGCAGCGGCGATGAAATCCAGCTGACCGATGCGATTGCTGCCGAAGCGCGCGAGGAAGGCAATGTCTTCGGTTACCGTTTTGACGGGCAGCGCTATGACTGCGGATCAAAAATCGGCTACCTGAAGGCGACGATTGCCTTCGGTCTGGCCCGCGACGACCTGAAAGAAGAACTGGCCGACTTTCTTGACGGTGCCATCGCCCGCCGTCGCGCCGCGGAATAGGAGACCGGACCGGAATGACGAAGGTTCTGGTTACCGGCGGCGCAGGTTACATCGGCTCCCACGCCTGCAAGGCGCTGGCGGCGGCGGGGTACGAGCCGGTTGCTTTTGACAACCTGTCCACCGGCTGGCGCGACGCCGTGCAATTCGGCCCGTTCGAGGAGGGCGACCTGCGCGATGCGGAAAGCATTTCCGAAGTGGTTCGCAAACACTCCCCGGCCGCCATCATGCACTTTGCCTCGCTGGCCGAGGTCGGGCAGTCCATGGAGGATCCGGCGCTCTACTGGCATACCAACGTCCTTGGCTCGCTCAATCTGTTGCAGGCTGCGGTCGATCATGGTGTGCCGAAGTTTATTTTCTCCTCGACCTGCGCAACCTACGGCGATCACGACAGGGTATTGCTGGATGAAAACACCCCGCAACGTCCGATCAATGCCTACGGCGCCTCGAAACTTGCGGTCGAGCAGATGCTGGCGAATTTTTCCGGGCGTTTCGGGTTTTCCTACACGATTTTCCGGTATTTCAATGTCGCGGGCGCTGATGCCTCCGGCGAGATCGGGGAATTCCACGACCCCGAAACCCATTTGATCCCTCTGGCTATCGACGCCGCAACAGGGCGGCGCCCGACACTGACAATTTTTGGCCGCGACTATCCAACGCCCGACGGCACCTGCGTGCGCGACTATGTGCATGTCAGCGATCTGGTCGATGCCCATGTGGCCGGACTGGAATATCTGGAGGCGGGCAACCCGTCGAATGTGTTCAACCTCGGCACCGGCCACGGGTTCTCTGTGCAGCAGGTGGTGGATGTCGTCGCGAACGAAACCGGCAACAACACCCCCGCAAAGGACGGACCACGCCGCGCCGGCGATTGCGCTGCTCTGGTCAGCGGCAGCGCGCGCGCGGGCGAGGTTCTGGGCTGGTCGCCCGACCGCTCGACCTTGCCGCAAATGGTGCGCGACGCAATGCGCTGGCATGCAGGCAAGGGGTATTCAGGCTGAATGGGTCCGGTCGTTCTGGATATTTCCCGCACCGTTTCCCGCGCAGCCCGCGGAAGGGTGACGGGAATAGACCGGGTGGAACGGGCCTATATCGCGCATTTTCTGGAATGGCCTGAGCCGGTGGCGTTTGTCTGCAAAACCCGCAACCGGACGGCTGTTCTGGATCGTGCGGGTATGGAGGAGTTTCTCGCCCTCGCAGCCTCGGGCGGACCATGGGACCGGCCGGATTTCTGGAGGCTCTCCCAAAGCGCCGACCGGAAAAACCTTTCCGCAGTTTTCGCTACCGTCCGGCGTTTGGCCCGTGGCACATTGCCGAAGTCTTTCGTCTATCTGAACGTCGGGCATAGCAACCTCGACCGCGGGTTTCTGGATTCGATGCGAAAAGCGGGGGCCAGCCGTCTGGTCGTTCTTGTGCACGATATGATCCCGCTCGATTTTCCCGAGTTCTGCCGCGCCGAAACGACCGGGGAATTCGCGACCAGAATGCGCGCCGTGATTTCTTGCGCCGATCTGGTGATTTGCAATTCGGAGCAGACCGCGAAGCGACTGGACTTCTGGGCAAGAAAATGGGGATGCGCCGACATCAGGCGACAGGTAATCCCCCTGGGAACCGACCCGCTGCCCGCACGACCGCGTGCAGCAAGCGGGCACCCTGCCTTTGTCGTTCTCGGAACGATCGAACCGCGCAAGAACCATCGCCTGCTTCTGAACATATGGAGCCGCTTCGCCCGTGATTTACCTCCTGAAAGCATACCGCACCTGCATATCGTCGGAAATCGCGGCTGGATGAATGCCGATGTTTTCAAGGTTCTGGACACTGCGAATTTCATGGGACAGACCGTATTCGAACACGGCCCGCTACCGGACGAACAGGTCGCAAGATTGCTTGCAGAAGCCCGCGCCCTTCTGTTTCCGTCGTTCGCCGAAGGCTTCGGATATCCGGCGATCGAAGCGCTTCAATCGGGCACTCCGGTGCTTGCCGCCCCGCTTGCAAGCCTGCAAGAAGTTGTGTGCAAGGGAATCACCTACATTGAACCGGAAGACGAGGCGGGATGGAGCGATGCAATCCTGACGCTGTCCAGCGAGGCTCCAATGACCGTTTCCCCGCAAGATTTCCCGGATTGGGACAATCATTTCCATAATGTTGCCACAGTTCTGTCAGACAAGTATGGTGGTAAAGATTGTTAATATGTTGGTCCTATGAGCCGTTTTGAAAAATTCGCAGATTCATTTTATCTGCGCCACCAGCGACGCATTCGCAGAATTCGCGCGCTTCGTAAACAGAAAGAACTGAGCCTCGTCCGGGACCGGAGCGGGGAGTGTTCCGATTCCGGTATTTTCCTGTTTTCCGTCGTTCACAACGAACAGGCCAGACTTCCGTATTTTCTGGAGTATTATCGCAAGCTCGGCATCGAGCATTTCTTCTTTGTCGACAACAATTCCGAGGACGGCTCGCGCGCATATCTTGCCGCGCAGCCGGATGTTTCCCTCTGGCGGGCGGATGCCAGCTACAAGCGGGCGCATTTCGGGATGGACTGGGTCAACAGCCTCCTGCGCCGCTACGCGCAGGGCCATTGGGCGTTGATCGTCGATATCGACGAATTCTTTATCTATCCCTACTGCGACACGCGCCCGCTTGCGGCGCTGACCGACTGGCTCGACGCTTCGTCGATCAAGTCTTTCGGGGCCTTGTTGCTGGATATGTATCCGGCGGAACATCTCGACGATGCCCAGAATATGACCGGCCGGAACCCGTTTGATTTCCTGACCCATTTCGACGCCGGAAACTACACCCAGAAACCCAACCGGCGGTATGGCAATATCTGGATTCAGGGCGGGCCACGCCAGCGGACATTTTTCGGGGACAATCCGGCGCAGGCACCGGCCCTCAACAAGATCCCGCTGGTCAAATGGCAGCGTGGAAACGTGTTCATCAGCTCCACCCATACGTTGTTGCCGCGCGGCCTGAACAACACCTACGAGGAATGGGGGGGCGAGAAAATCTGTGGCGCGCTGTTACATGCCAAACTTCTGCCGGACCTGAAACACAAGGCCGAGCGCGAGTTGACCCGCCGCCAGCATTATGCCGGCAGCCGCGAATACCGCGCCTATCGCGAGGCGGAGGGAACAGGTGTCGATCTGATGCACGACCACTCTACCCGCTATCTCGGCTGGCAGCAGCTTGAAAACCTCGGGCTGATGTCGATGGGAGGATGGGCATGACACTGGCCGTCGCCATCCTCGCGGACCGTCATCTGGACCGGGTCGCGCAACTGGCCAGATCGCTGGCCAGATCGGAGGTCAAAGTCTGCATCCACGTCGATGCCAACGTTGCCGCCGAGGATTTCTTTCGCCTGAAACGCAGTATTTCCGACCAGGCAGACGTTGTATTCACCGACCGTATCGCCTGCGACTGGGGGCATTTCTCTCTGGTCGAGGCGGAGCTGGAGCTTTGCCGCACGATCCTGTCCAAATGGGATTCTGTACAGCACATCCAGTTGATCAGCGGGGACAGCCTGCCGGTCAAACCGCTCTCGGACCTGAAAGCCCACCTGTCCCGCTTTCCGAATGTCGACTTTATCGAGAGCGTCTCGGTCATCAAGGACAACTGGATCGTTGGCGGACTGGGGATCGAGCGTTTCACCCTGCGGTTTCCGTTCCTCTGGAAAAGACAGCGCCGCCTGTTCGACCTATGGGTTTCATTGCAGCGGAAGCTGCGCCTGCAACGCGCGATTCCCGATACTATCCAGCCGCATATCGGCAGCCAGTGGTGGTGCCTGACACGCAAGACGGTCTCGGCCATTCTGAATGATCCCGACAAGCCGTCGATTGACGCCTATTTCCGGACAACATGGATACCGGACGAATCCTATTTCCAGACGCTGGCCCGCAAGCATGCGAGCGTGCTTCAATCCCGTTCCCTGGTGTTTTCCCATTTCGACCATCAGGGCAAGCCGGTGATGTATTACGATGATCACGCGGATATGCTGACCGAAATCAACGCGTTTTTTGCTCGCAAAATCTGGCACGGGGCCGACAGGCTGTATCGCCGGTTTGCCGAAAACTCGGCACCGGTGGTGGCCTATCCTGTCAACTCGATGCCGTCGCATATTGCCGAAGCAACCGAGCGTCGGCGTATCGGACGCGCCGGTTTGCGCATGATCGGTCGCGCCCCGAACAGGTGGTGCGAGCCGCAAGAAGAAACAGCGGTCCGCTATCAGGTATTCAGCGGAGTCGCCGCCTGTTACCCGGACATTCGCGATTGGTTCGGGCAAAAAACCGATATCCCTGTCCACGGCCGGCTGTTCGCCCCCGACCGGGTGCATTTTGCCGACGAGGCCGATGTCGGTCCGGGCGGCCTGTCCAGCCGCCCCAATATTCGGGACAATGCGCCCCAGTGTTTCTTGCGAAACCTGACCTGGCAATCGCGGGACAGCACGTTCGCTTTCGCATACGAGCCGCTCGATAATGTGATGATCGCGAAATTTCTGGCCGGCGATGTAAACGCCAGAATACATGTCGTCCAGTATGGCTGGATTCCGGATCTGGCGCGCCGCGGCATCACCAACCCGGATGTGTTGCGCGTGGTATCCAATCATCTCCTGTCACGGGAAGAGGCGTTTCTCACGGCGATCTCGGGCATCGAGGCGAAATGTTCCGTGCGCCTCTGGACGCTGGGCCAGGCACTGTCCGATCCTGCGCCGGTTCTGACCGCTATGCTGACGGGGCTGGGTGTCGCAGACGCCCGCCCGCCGATGGCATTGCCCGAAATCGCGGATATGGACAAGGTCCACGCCTTTGCCCGAATGCTGAAAAACATCGGTGTTGATATTGATTTGCACAAACTGGATACTGGACCTGCGCGGGAGGTAAATCCGCTGGCAGTTTCGGTTAGACAATGAATCAACGAAAATTCCGGTATTTCGCCATTTTCGGAACCATGCGTAGCGGGTCGAACCTGCTGGAGCAGTCGCTGAACCAGTTCGACGACATTCGCTGTTACGGCGAGCTGTTCAACCCCGCCTTCATTGGCGGCCCGAAAGCGAAACACACCTTCGGGTTTTCACTGGCGGATCGCGAGCAGGATCCTCTGGCGCTGATCGAGGCGATGATAGACGCCACCGGTGACGCCATCGCCGGTTTTCGTATCTTTGACGGCCACGATCCACGCGTTACACGACACGCCCTGCAGGATCCGCAATGCGCCAAAATCCTGCTCCGCCGCGATCTGCTGGACAGCTATATTTCTCTGAAAATCGCCCGGAAAACCGACCAGTGGCTGTTGCGAAACGCTCCGCACCGCAAGAAAGCGAAAGTGCGTTTCGATGCCGGGGAATTCGCGCGATACCGGCGGGACAAGAAGGTCTATTTCAGCGACATCCGCAAAACCCTGCAGGAAAGCGGCCAGACCGCTTTCGAGATTGATTATCCCGCGCAAAAAAGCGTCAGCGTCCTGAACGGCATTGCAAAGCACCTCGGCGCCTCGGCGCGCCTGAAAAATGTCAAGGAAACACTGCGCCCGCAAAACCCCGAACCCTTGTCGCAGAAGGTGGAAAACTTCGACGAAATGCAGGAGGCGCTTTCCCTCGGTACCGAGCGGGACGCCAACCAGACCCTCGATCCGCAGATGCGCGCCAATATTCCGCGCATGATCACCTGCACCGCCCATCCGATCCTGTTCACGCCGGTTCCGGGCGGTCCGAACGAGGAGGTCCTGCGCTGGATGGCCCGCCTCGACGAGGCCCCCGAACCGCCAACCGGCTACCTGAGTGCTGTGCAGGACGGGTTGCTGCTGCACACCGGTCACAGCCAGCGCACCCTGTTCGAGTGGATGCACTCCAACCCCGACGTGCAGGTTCTGAGCGCCGTGCGCCACCCGCTGCCCCGTGTTTACGA
>WFTU01000017.1 GCA_015485375.1 Paracoccaceae bacterium
TTCACGCCCCTTGCTGGCATGCCATGTGACGATCTCGACCGCCTCGGCGCTGTTGGCGGCGGGGTCGGGACGGCGGTCGAAATCGCGCTCGCTGGCGCGAGCATCCAGCCAGCCAAGAAACACCTTGGCGCTTTCGCCATGGAAACCGGCTGCGGCCTTGAGATCACGGTGCGCGGATTCGAAGTCGCTTGCTTCGGCTTCAAGCCGCAGAAGGTCTGCACGTGCCTGTGCTGGGTCGGGCTGACGGTCAGCCCAGATCCGCAGCCCGGAAGCATTGATCACCAGGTCCACTGCATTGGAAATCGGCAAGCGAGCAAGGCGGTCCGACAACGCCGCTAGCCGCATCAGGACCGGATCATCCCCCAACCGCCCTTGGATCAGCGCTTGCATCGCGGCTTGTAGGTTGAGAGGATCGGGACCTAGGGTGCGCAGCACCAACGCGGCATTCGTATCGGTAGGGTTCGCGGCATAGCTGAGCGCCGCGCGGGCCGCCTGAACAACCGGACTATTCGCCCAGCCATCCTCGGCAATGCGGACAGGTACGCCGCGCGCGCGCAATTCCTCGGCATAGCGGGCTGCGGTCGTGTGCCGGCAGACCAGAAGGGCGATGTCAGAGGGGCGCACATTCCTCAGGGCCTTGCTGTGTCGGTCGGTGATCGTTTCGCCCGCCTGCAAGATCTGGGTGATACGCTCTGCAACATGCTCTTGCGGCTTCGAATACTTTCTAACCCCGCGGCCTTTGACGATGTTCAAGACCTCGAGCGCGGGACCGGATACAGTGTCACGCGTCGGGGCTAGCGGGTTGTAGCCTGCGCCAAACAGCCCTGCACCCACAGCATTGACGAAGTCCATCACCGCTGGTGTAGACCGCCAGTTGCGGTCAAGGGGCTGCGTCGCATCGGGGTTGGCCGCCGCCAGCGCCCGAGACAGGCGCGGATTAGCGCCCTGAAAACCCATGATCGACTGTTTGACATCCCCCACCAGGAGGGTGCGTGGCGTGCGAGCGCCGAGCTGCCAAAGCAGCGCGAATTGCACCGGGTTGGTGTCCTGGAATTCGTCGATGATGACGCAGTCGATTTCATCCAGCACTGCCTGTCGCACTGCCGGATCGGTCCGCAATAGCCGCTCGGCACCTGCAATCATGTCGGCATAGTCAATCAGCCCAAGCGCCTTTTTGCGTGTTTCATAAGCCTCCATCACTTCCTGTGCACAGGTGATCAGGCACTGAAAGTGCAGCTTCGCATCGGCCAAGGGGCCGGGATGTGAAGGCAGCACCTCGGCAGCCTGCATGATCGCAAGAGCAAGGTCATCGTAGCCCTCTGGCGTTTTCGTACGGCTGTTCGAGGTGAAGAGGTTGCGTAAGGACTGCCAAAGGCTCCAGTCCCGATCCAGCATCGCCGGATCACGTTCGACACGGCGAAACAGGGCCAGATTGTTTTCCAGCGTCTCGCGGGGGCCCTTGGCTGTGACACCGGCCATGCCACCGTCAGGAAAGGCCGTGAGCATGGCGGCAACCGCCGTCGCCAACGCATCACGAGCGGCTGCGGGGTCTGCGAGCACCTTGCCATAGATTGCATCGAGCCGCGCTAACGCGGGTGCGATCAGGCCCGGATCATGGCCTTTGTCACCCAGCCCCCGCAACAGGTCGATCATCGACAGAACCCGGCCCCGTAGAGAATCTTCGACCGTTTCGCCTTTTTGCCAGTTGGGCTGATATCCGAACCGCTCGGGTTCGGCCTTAATAGGATCAAGCGATTTCGCATGGGCCAGCGCCTGCCGGATCAGCAGTTTGCGCTCAGCGTCGCCAAGGTGACGCGGTTGCAGCGATCCACCTGCTGCCAGTGCATGTTCAGTCAATAAGCGCAGGCCCAAACCATGGATGGTAGAGACATAGGCGCGCTCCACGGCCATGGCCTCGGCGACCAGCCCGTCCGCCAGAATACCCGCCCGGATACGTTCACGCAATTCGCCAGCGGCGGCTTCGGTAAAGGTCACCGCAAAGATACGTTCGGGTCGTACGATCTTGCGCTTCACCCAGTCAGAAAGCTGGGTCTTGATGCGATGGGTTTTACCCGCGCCCGCGCCAGCGGGCACGATGACCAACCCTCGGTCTGAATCTGCTCCGTCCATGGTCATACCTCCTCGATCTGGCGGATGGACGCGGTAACCAGGGTCGAGCCATCGGTCAGCGCATAGGGCGTGAATCCTGCTTCTTTCCTGAAAAAGCCCTCATCGGCTGAGGTATTCAGCACCACCCGACCGGCACCTAGCTGCGCCAACCGTTCAGCAAGCATTGCAACAGCCGCATCGTTGACGGCGTCGCCCATGTCGCAGGCGGGAGATCCTTCTGCAGGCTCAAGCCCGGAAGTTAAGAACCCACCATCATTCATCAGGTGATAGGCAATACCCACCTTTCTACCAATTAGGGGGGCCATCCCGTCACCATCGCGCCGATTAGGACGAGCGAGCATGTCACGGTATAGCCCTGCTTGCAGATCCCACCCGGCCTCCATTCGCCTGCGCCGGGCCGATGTGCCGCTTTTCTTGTGATCGACGACAAGCAGCGCACCGTCTGGCAACTCAAGGATCGCATCGGCCTTACCGTGCAAGTTGATGCCATGCGCCTCACCCGCCAGCCAGATCTCGTTGCCGATGATCTTTGCGCCAAGCGCCAGCAGATGTTCGCGCCAGCGCAGCGCCGCTTGAAGGATCTCACGCTCGAGCCCGCTGCGCTCCATTTCCCATGATGCGCTACGCAGAAACCCCGCATGGCGGGTCAGCGCTCGATCATAGGCCTCGGCAACTGCAAAGGTCAGCGCCGCCGGTTCTGGCAGGGGCTGATCCTTGACGAACACATGTTCAAACACGTCATGGGCAATGTTGCCTTTGGCCATCACATCGAGTTCCTCAGCGGACCAAGACATGTCGCTCGCGCCAACCTCGTCCAGAAGCCATGCCAGCGGGCTGACCAGAAGTGTTTCCAGCCGTGAGGGTGACTGAGGTTTGCTTGTTCCGTCATCCTTGCGACGGAGCGCCAACAGGTCGAGGCCTCGGAACGAAAGCGCCTCGGGGAGTTCGTCCGCTTCCGGCAACGGTGGCAGACGGTGATGTGCCACAGGCCAGTCGCCGGGCGACAGGCGCGACAGGTCGATGATCAGATCATGAGCTTCTTCTACATCCGATATTGCGCGTGCGACCAGTGATAGCCCAGCTGAAGGTTGCTGCCGCACGCCCGACAGATCGCGCCACGGGACCAGAAACGTCACAGACTCCGCAACCGCCTGAAGCTGCTGGTCAAAGAGGAAGAGGCTTTCATCCAAACCCTCTGCCCTCCCGCGCAGCTGCAAACCGGTGGTGGTTCGAATTGCAGTGATTTCGCTGTCCAGAAACAGCTGGTTGGCGCGGGGCCGGGTCGGATACAGACCGTCAGTGAAATCCGTGATGATCAGATGTCGGCACTGCCGCCACGGAGTTTCGTGCGCAGCCCACAGGCTGACGCCTTCAAGGTTGCGGTCTGCATCGACTCGCGGCGGTGACACAATCTGAATACCGCGCAAGATCCCTTCCCAGTCCGGGCCGCCTTCGCCGGGGGGAATAGACAGCCGCGCACGGACCTCATGCCCTTGCGCAATGCGCTCACAGATACGGTCGATCAGGAATCGCAATTGGGCTAGACTGCTGGCTGATGCCCGAATATCTGCCCAGAGGTCTTTGTACGCAGGGGTGGCTGACAGGATATCACCGCGAAAGTCACCTTCGATCAGGCTTTCGGCAAGGTCGCGCCCGATTTGTGCCGACCATGGCATCAGCGGTGACAGAGCCAGACTGGCAAGGACCATCGCCGG
>WFTU01000018.1 GCA_015485375.1 Paracoccaceae bacterium
ATGGTAAAATACGAGGGAGTCGTCATGGATCAGCCGTGGAAAGAAGCCGCAGAGGTTATTCGCAATCGGGCCGGAGGGGCGGCGCCGGTGTTGGGGATTACGCTGGGGTCGGGGCTTGGCGATCTGGCCGACGAGGTCTCGGACGCTGTCATCATTCCGTTTCGCGATCTGCCCGGATTTCCGGCCTCGGGGGTGACCGGCCATAAAGGGGCGCTGGTGGTCGGTGATTTGCGCGGCACGCGGGTGGCGCTTCTGGCGGGGCGGGCGCATTATTACGAACATGGCGATGCGGGGGTGATGGCGACGCCGGTGCGCACCATTGCCGAGCTGGGCTGCGGGGTGCTGGCGCTCTCCAACGCCGCCGGTTCCACGCGCGAGAAAATGGGGCCGGGGTCGATTATGGCGATCTCGGACCACATCAACTGGTCGGGGCGCAACCCGCTGATCGGCTATCCCGACGACAGCCGGTTTGTCGATCTCTCGGCGGCTTATGATCCAGAATTGCGGATATTGATGGCCGAAGTGGCGGAGGCGCAGGAGACGGTGCTGCATCAGGGGGTGTATGCGTGGTTCTCCGGCCCGTCGTTTGAAACCCCGGCGGAGATAGCCGCGGTGACGATGCTCGGCGCCGATGCGGTGGGCATGTCCACGGTGCCGGAAACCATTCTGGCGCGCCATGCGGGGCTGCGGGTGGTGGCGGCCTCGGTCATCACCAATTTTGCCGCCGGAATGCAGGCGGAGCCGCTCTCCCATGAACAGACGAAACGCGAGTCCGCCAAGGCCTCGGCAAACTTCAGGGCCCTGTTCGCAGGGCTGGCAGAAAGGCTCGGCTGATGCTGGCACAGGAACTTATCCGGATCAAACGCGACGGCGGCAGGCTCTCGCCGGAACAACTGCAATTCCTGATGCGCGGGCTGGTGGACGGCAAGGTGTCGAACGCGCAGGCGGCGGCTTTTGCCATGGCGGTGTTTTTCCGTGGCATGGAGGTCTCGGAGCGCGTGGCGCTGACCGAGGCCATGCGCGACACCGGCGATGTGCTGGCGTGGGATCTGGACGGGCCGGTGGTGGACAAACACTCGACCGGCGGAGTTGGCGACAATGTTTCGTTGATGCTGGCGCCGGCGCTGGCGGCCTGCGGGGCCTATGTGCCGATGATCTCGGGGCGGGGCCTCGGGCATACGGGCGGGACGCTGGACAAGTTTGATTCCATTCCGGGTTATCAGACGCAGCCGGATGTGGATTTGTTGCGCAAGGTCACGCGCGAGGTCGGTTGCGCCATCATCGGGCAGACGGGGGATATCGCGCCTGCGGACAAGGTTCTTTACGGCATCCGCGATGTGACGGCGACGGTGGAGTCGGTGGATCTGATCACCGCCTCGATCCTCTCGAAAAAACTGGCGGCGGGGCTGGATGCGCTGGTGCTGGATGTGAAGGTCGGCAATGGTGCCTTTATGGCCACGCCGGAAGAGGCGCGCGAGTTGGCGCAGTCGCTGGTGAATGTCGCCAACGGGGCAGGGTGCCGGACTACGGCGGTGATGACCGACATGAACGAGCCGCTGGCCTCGGCGGCGGGCAATGCGGTCGAGGTGCAGAACGCGGTCGATTTCCTGACCGGCGCGCATGTGGACAACCGCTTGTGGGACGTGACCGTGGAACTGGGCGGCGAGTTGCTGGCGCTCTCGGGGCTGGCAAGCAACGTCGGGCAGGGGCGTGACATGATCGGGGAGGCTTTCGGTTCCGGCGCGGCGGCGGAGAAATTCGCCGCTATGGTGGCGGGGCTGGGCGGTCCGGCGGATTTCATGGAAAACCCGCAGAAATACCTGCCGCATGCCCCCGTGGTGCGCGAGGTGTTTGCCACGCGCGAGGGTTTCGTGCGCGACATCGACACCCGCGCTGTCGGGCTGGCGGTGGTGGAGCTGGGCGGCGGGCGGCATGTGGCCTCCGACACTATCGACCATTCGGTGGGCTTCACCGATCTGGCGGGGCGCGGGCGCAAGCTGGACGACGAGGAACCGATTGCGGTGGTCCATGCGAAGGACGATGCGGCGGCGGAGCGAGCGGCGGAGGTATTGCGCGCGGCTTATGACATCGGGGACTATCCAAGGCCGGATGGCGGGCTTATACGCGGTGTAATCGAGAACTGACGGGGCATTTATGAGCATTGAGAGAAATCCGGGAACGGAACTGGATCTGGACTGGGTCGATTGCACCCCCGCCAACCGTTCGGCCATCGAGCGGCGCGCGGCCACCATCGGCACGCGGCGCAGCGTGAAAAAGGAATG
The DNA here is from genome assembly GCA_015485375.1 of Paracoccaceae bacterium. Classification (GTDB taxonomy): domain Bacteria; phylum Pseudomonadota; class Alphaproteobacteria; order Rhodobacterales; family Rhodobacteraceae; genus NORP23. Next base: position 2,283 of record WFTU01000018.1, read on the forward strand.
GCAGGCGGCGTGGTTGCTGAAGGCCGTGTCCTGCATCGACCTCACCACGCTTTCGGGGGATGATACCCGCGCGCGGGTGCGGCGGCTTTGCGCCAAGGCGCGCCAGCCGGTGCGGCAGGATTTGCTGGATGCGCTCGGCGTGGGGGATGCGGGGCTGACCACGGGGGCGGTTTGTGTCTATCACGAGATGATCGAAACAGCGGTCGAGGCGCTGGAAGGCTCCGGCATTCCGGTTGCTGCGGTCTCGACGGGGTTTCCGGCGGGGCTGTCGCCCTATCACCTGCGGATCAAAGAGATCGAGGAATCGGTGAAGGCCGGCGCGCAGGAAATCGACATCGTGATTTCGCGTCGCCATGTGCTGGAGGGCAACTGGCAGGCGCTTTATGACGAGACCCGCGAAATGCGTGCGGCCTGTGGTGACGCGCATCTGAAAACCATTCTGGCGACCGGCGAGCTGGGCAGCTTGCGCAATGTCGCCAAGGCCTCCAAGGTCTGCATGATGGCGGGGGCGGATTTCATCAAGACCTCGACGGGGAAAGAAGCCGTGAATGCCACGCTGCCTGTCAGCCTGACCATGATCCGCGCGCTGCGCGATTACGGCGACCGGACGGGCTATAAAATCGGCTATAAACCGGCGGGCGGGGTGAGCAAGGCGAAAGACGCGCTGAACTACCTGATGCTGGTGAAGGAGGAGTTGGGGAACGACTGGCTGTCGCCCGATCTGTTCCGTTTCGGGGCCTCCAGCCTGCTCGGGGATATCGAGCGGCAGCTTGAACACCATGTAACCGGTCGCTACTCGGCCGGCTTCCGCCACGCGATGGGATGACGTTATGATTGTGAAAGAG
>WFTU01000019.1 GCA_015485375.1 Paracoccaceae bacterium
ACGACGGCGCCTTCGAGCGCGCGTTTGAAACCGAGGTCGCCGGCGTGCGCATGCGTGCGCCGATGATGCGGATCCACACGGTCGCGGCGGGCGGCGGCTCGATCCTGACCTATGACGGCCAGCGTTTCCGCGTCGGCCCCGAGAGCGCCGGCGCCAACCCCGGCCCCAAATGCTACCGTCGCGGCGGGCCGCTGGCGGTGACCGACGCCAACGTCATGCTGGGCAAGCTGCGCGCCGAGAACTTCCCGAAAATCTTCGGTCCCGAGCAGAACCAGCCGCTGGATGTGGAGGCCGTGCAAGCCGCCTTCGCCGCTCTTGCCGAAGAAATCGGTGACGGCCGCACCCCCGAGCAGGTGGCCGAGGGGTTCCTGTCCATCGCCGTGGAAAACATGGCCAATGCCATCAAGAAAATCTCCGTCCAGCGCGGCTACGACGTGTCGGGCTACGCGCTCACCTGTTTCGGCGGCGCGGGCGGGCAGCACGCCTGCGCCGTGGCCGACAGCCTCGGCATGGAAACCGTGATCGTGCATCCGCACTCCGGCATCCTGTCGGCCTACGGCATGGGTCTGGCCGACATCCGCGCCAACCGCACCGCCTCGGTCGTGGAGCCGCTGGGGCAGGCCGAGGTTGGCGATATCATCGCCAGCCTCACCGAACAGACCGTGGCCGAGGTCGCGGGGCAGGGCGTTCCCGCGCCCGAGATCACAACCCACCCGCGCCTGCATCTGCGCTATGACGGCACCGACACGCCGATTGCCGTGGATTACGCCGACGAGGCCACCATGCGCGCGGCCTTCGAGACCGCGCATAAAAAACAGTTCGGCTTCACCTTCGAAGGCAAACCGGTCATCATCGAGGCCGCCGAGGTCGAGGCCGTCGGCGGCGGCGCCGCCATCAACGAGCCGACGCAATCCCCCGTTGACGAGACCGTCGCCCCGCAGGAAACCACCCGCATTTTCGCCGGCGGCAAATGGCGCAAAGCGGGGGTATTCCGCGAGCGGGAAACCTTCCGCGCCGGCCAGAAATTCACCGGCCCCGCCCTGATTGTCGAGCCGCACCAGACCGTGGTTGTCGAACCCGGCTGGCAGGCCCGCGTCAACGACCACAACCATATCATCCTCACCCGCATCACCCCGCTGGAACGCCGCCACGCCGTGGGAACCGAGGCCGATCCGGTGATGCTGGAGGTCGTCAACAACCTGTTCATGTCCATCGCGGAACAGATGGGCGTCACGCTGCAAAACACCGCCTACTCGGTGAATATCAAGGAGCGGGTCGATTTCTCCTGCGCGGTTTTCGCCGCCGATGCCTCGCTGGTCGCCAACGCGCCGCATATGCCGGTGCATCTGGGGTCCATGGACCGTTCGGTAGAGGCGATCATTGCCCAGAACAAGGGCAAAATGCGCCTCGGCGACGTGTTCGCCCTCAACGCCCCCTACAACGGCGGCACCCATCTGCCCGATATTACGGTGGTCACGCCGGTGTTCGACGACGCGGGCAAGGAGATCCTGTTCTACGTCGCCTCGCGCGGGCATCACGCCGATGTCGGCGGCTCCGCCCCCGGTTCCATGACGCCGCTCGCCACCAATGTGGACGAGGAAGGCGTGCTGTTCGACAATTTCCTGCTGGTCGATCGCGGCGAATTCCGCGAGGAAGCCTTGCGCGAGTTGCTCACCAACCACAAATACCCCTGCCGCAACCCCTACCAGAACATCGCCGACCTCAAGGCGCAGATCGCCGCCAACGCCAAGGGCATTGCCGAGCTGCAAAAGATGGTCAAACAGTTCACCCTTCCGGTGGTCAATGCCTACATGAACCACGTTCAGGACAATGCCGAGGAAAACGTCCGCCGCGTGATCGAGGTGCTGAAAGACTCCGAATGGGAAACGCACACCGATCAGGGCGCGGTCATCAAGGTAAAGATCAGCGTGGACAAGGCGGCCCGCTCCGCCACCGTTGATTTCACCGGCACCTCCGCACAGCAGACCAGCAATTTCAACGCCCCCGAACCGGTGGCCCGCGCGGCCGTCCTCTATGCCCTCCGCCTGATGGTGGACGGCAACATCCCGATTAATGCCGGCTGCCTGAAACCGATCAACATTATTATTC
>WFTU01000020.1 GCA_015485375.1 Paracoccaceae bacterium
GCTGTTGCTGATATCATGGGGCAAGAAAGTTATTCGATGGATGAGAAAATGAGCCTGCTTTCCCGCCTGCCTTCGGTCGAGGGGACCTATACCGAAAACCGCGATATGGGCGCGCTCAGCTGGCTGCGTACCGGCGGTCCGGCAGAGGTGCTGTTCCAGCCCAAACATATGGCGGACCTTGCCGCGTTCATGAAAGGGCTGCCCGACGATATTCCGGTGCTGCCGGTCGGGGTCTGTTCCAACATGATTATCCGCGACGGCGGTATTCGCGGCGTGGTGATCCGGCTGGGGCGGCTGTTCAACGGGTTCGAGGTGATGGCGAACGGCAATGTGCGGGTCGGGGCCTCGGCGCTGGATGCGCATGTGGCGCGCAACGCGGCGGAGGAGGGGATCGATCTGGCATTTCTGCGTACCATTCCCGGCTCGATTGGTGGTGCTATCAAGATGAACGCGGGGTGCTACGGCGATTATCTGGCGGATGTGTTTGTTTCCGCCACGGCGGTGACGCGGGGCGGGGATATTGTGACGCTGCGGCCCGAGGATATGGGTTTTTCCTATCGTTCCAGTGCCTTGCCTGACGATACGGTGATTGTGCAGGCGGTGCTGAAGGGGCCGGAAGGCGCGCCGGAGGCGATCCGTGCGAAGATGGAGGCAGCGCTTGCGAAGCGGGCGGAGAGCCAGCCGGTGAAGGAACGCTCTTGTGGTTCTACCTTTCGCAATCCGGCGGGGTTTTCCTCGACCGGCCGGGCGGATGATGTGCATGATCTGAAGGCCTGGAAGGTGATCGAGGACGCGGGGCTGCGCGGAGCGCGGCTTGGCGGGGCGCAAATGTCGGAGAAGCATCCGAATTTCCTGATCAATGCCGGAGAGGCCACGTCGGCCGATCTGGAAAATTTAGGCGAATTGGTGCGAAAAAAGGTTTCCCAAAACAGCGGGATCACGCTAGAATGGGAAATTATGCGAGTTGGGGAAAAACCCGACCGCTAGAAAGACCCCATCAAGCCAAAAGGCACGGGGCAATATATTGAGGCGGTTATGTCGAGCAGGACAAGCAACCGCATTGCAGTTTTGATGGGTGGTCCGTCCGCCGAGCGGGATGTCTCGCTGGTTTCGGGTCGCGAATGTGCAGCTGCGCTGCGGGATGAAGGATTCGAGGTTTTCGAAATCGACGCGGGGGCGGACCTGGCGTCGGTTCTGCGCGACTTGCGCCCCGATGTGGTGTTCAACGCGCTGCACGGCCGCTGGGGCGAGGACGGCTGCGTGCAGGGGCTGCTCGAGTGGCTGCAAATTCCCTATACCCATTCCGGTGTTCTGGCTTCGGCCCTTGCGATGGACAAGGAGCGCTCGAAAGAGGTTTATGCAGCGCACGGTTTGCCGGTGGTCGAGAGCCTGCTGGTGACGCGCGAGGCGGCGATGGCGGCGCATCCGATGCAACCGCCCTATGTGGTCAAGCCGAATAACGAAGGATCCTCGGTCGGGGTCTATCTGGTGGATGAAAACGCCAGCGGTCCGGCGCGGCTGGACGATACGATGCCCGATATGGTGATGGTCGAGAAGTTCGTGCCCGGGCGCGAATTGACCGTGACGGTGATGGATGGCAAGGCGCTGACGGTGACCGATATCCTGACGACCGGCTGGTATGATTACGATGCGAAATATGTCGAGGGTGGTTCCACCCATGTGTTGCCGGCCGAGGTTCCGCAGGATGTTTTCGATGCCTGTCTGGAGTATGCGGAGCGCGCGCATGTGGCGCTGGGGTGCAAGGGCGTGAGCCGCACGGATTTCCGCTGGGACGAGGCGCGCGGGCTGGACGGGTTGATCCTGCTGGAAACCAACACGCAGCCCGGAATGACGCCGACCTCGCTGGCGCCGGAACAGGCGGCCCTGCAGGGCATTTCTTTTGGTCAGATGTGTAAATGGTTGGTGGACGATGCCTCATGCTTCCGGTGAATTACAATGATCCCGCGCCCTCTCTGCTGCGCTATCGTTTCGAGCGGTTGTGGCTGAAGCCCTCGGTCCGGGTGCTGGTGCGGGTCTGGGTGCCGCTGTTGCTGATCGGCGGCATGGTCTGGGCCTTGTCGGGCAATCCGGCGGTGCGCTCGGCGGTTGACGCGGGCTGGAACAGGGTGCGCGATGCGGTGGCGGCGCGGCCGGAGTTGCAGGTTGCGGCGGTGGAATATCCGGGGGCGTCGGAGGCCTTGCGCGAACAGATTGCGGCGATAGTGCCGGTGGAACTGCCTGTTAGCTCGCTGGATCTGGATGTGGCGAAAATCAAGGAAGCGGTGCAGAGCCTCGATGCGGTGAAAACGGTCGAGGTGACGGTGCAGGGCGGCGGGGTTCTGGAAATCCGCGCCGTGGAGCGCACGCCGGTTCTGGTCTGGCGCGACGGGGATGTGTTGCGCTTGATCGACGACGAGGGCCAGCGCGTGGCGGAGATTGCGCGGCGCGCCGTGCGGCCGGATTTGCCGCTGGTTGTGGGCGCGGGGGCCGATCTGGCGGTGTCCGAGATTGCGGCGCTGGTCGGGGTTCTGGAGCCGGTCAAGGGCCGGTTGCGCGGTTTTGTGCGCGTTGGCGAGCGGCGCTGGGATGTGGTGCTGGATCGCGGGCAGACGATCATGCTGCCGGAAAACGGCGCGGTGACGGCCTTGCGCAAGGTGATGTCGTTGCATAGCGACGAGGATTTGTTGAACCGCGATGTTGTCGTGGTGGATATGCGCAACCCGGAGCGTCCGGTGCTGCGCCTTAGTGAAAATGCCGTTCAGGAACTGCGCCGTTTGCGCGCCATTGTCAGAGGAGAACACGCATGACCCCGAGTCTTTTTGAAATGCAGCGTGAAATGCGTCATCGCCGCGAGGCCGCCGTTCGGCGCGGGGTGGTGGGGATCCTCGATATCGGCACCTCGAAAACCGTGTGTCTGGTGCTGCAGTTCGCGCCGAATCTGAACACCGAGCCGAGTACGGGCGAGGAAGTCACGATCCCCTCGATGGGGGCTTTCCGTGTGGTCGGTGTCGGCACGACCCGTTCGCGCGGGGTGCGTTTCGGCGAGGTTTGCGTGATGGACGAAACCGTGCGGGCCATTCGCACCGCGGTGCAGCGGGCGCAGAAGATGGCCGGTTTGCGGGTTGACGATGTGATTGTCAGCTTTTCCGGCGGACGGCCGCGCTCTTACGGTTTGAGCGGCGAGGTGACGGTGGAGAACGGCGAGGTGGATGCGCGTGATATCGGTCATGTGATGGCCGCCTGCGATGTGCCGCCCTATGGCGCCGAGCGCCAGCCGATCCATGCGATGCCGGTGAGCTTTACGCTCGACGGGCAGGCGGGGCTGGCGGATCCGCGCGGTCAGGTCGGCAGCAGGCTGGCCGTCGATATGCATATGATGACGGTAAACGAGAAGGTGGTGCAGAACCTGCTGCATTGTGTGAAACAGTGCGATCTGGAAGTGGCGGGGCTGGCGGCCTCGTCTTTTGCCAGCGGGATTTCCAGTCTGGTCGAGAACGAGATGGAACTGGGCGCGGCCTGTATCGATATGGGCGCGGGTGCGACCGGCATTTCGATTTTCATCAAGAAACAGCTGATCTATGCCGATGCGGTGCGCCTTGGCGGGGATCATATTACCAGCGACATCCGGCAGGGATTGCAGGTGCCGCAGGATGTGGCCGAGCGGATCAAGACGCTGCATGGCGGTGTTGTGGCGACGGGTGCGGATGACCGCGAGATGATCGAGGTGCCGAACCCGATGGCGCAGTGGGAAAACGACCGGCGGCATGTGTCGCGCTCCGAACTGATCGGGGTGATGCGGCCGCGCGTCGAGGAAATTCTGGAAGAGGTGCGCGAGCGGCTGGATGCGGCGGGCTTCGAGCATTTGCCGAGCCAGCAGATCGTGCTGACCGGCGGGTCGAGCCAGATTCCGGGGCTGGACGAGGTCGCGGCGCGTATTCTGGGGCGGCGTTGCCGGATCGGCAAGCCGCTCAGGGTCATGGGGCTGCCGCAGATGGCGACGGGGGCGGGGTTTGCCTCGGCTGTCGGGCTGGCCTTGCACGCGAGTTTTCCCAAGGACGAGTGCTGGGATTTCGAGATGCCGGCGGACCGGATCGGCACGCGCAAGATGCGCCGCGCCATGCGCTGGTTTCGCAATAACTGGTAATTGGGCGGGAATTTGCCGGAAACACCAGTTATTGGGTCCGCTACAGGATATTGTGGCGTTTTTGTGATATAAATGGTGACGAACCGAACATCTTGGGGTATTTTGTGGAATCAGCAGCGATAATTTCAAAAGCTCCGTAGCAAGGGGCATATAAAACAGGCGGATAGTGTCATGGCTTTAAATCTGAGCATGCCGGAGCAACCGGATTTGCGTCCCCGTATCACCGTTTTCGGTGTCGGCGGTGCCGGAGGGAATGCGGTCAACAACATGATCGTCAAGCAGTTGGAAGGCGCGGATTTCGTTGTCGCCAACACCGATGCACAGGCATTGCAGTCCAGTCAGGCGACCCGCAAGTTGCAGCTCGGCGCGCGGGTGACACAGGGTCTCGGGGCGGGGGCGCAGCCCTCGATCGGGGCGGCTGCGGCCGAGGAAAATATCGAACAGATCGTTGACGCGCTGGCAGGATCGCACATGTGCTTCATCACCGCCGGTATGGGCGGGGGCACCGGAACCGGCGCCGCGCCGATTATCGCGCAGGCAGCGCGGGAGCTGGGTGTTCTGACCGTGGGCGTTGTGACCAAACCGTTCCAGTTCGAAGGGGCGCGCCGGATGCGGCAGGCCGAAGAAGGTGTCGAGGCGCTGCAGAAGGTTGTCGATACGCTGATTATCATTCCCAACCAGAACCTGTTCCGGCTGGCGAATGAAAACACGACCTTTACCGAGGCTTTCGCTCTGGCTGACGATGTTCTCTATCAGGGTGTCAAAGGGGTGACCGACCTGATGGTGCGGCCGGGGATTATCAATCTGGACTTTGCCGATGTGCGCTCCGTCATGGACGAGATGGGCAAGGCGATGATGGGCACGGGCGAGGCGACCGGCGAGGATCGTGCGGTTCAGGCCGCCGAAAAGGCCATTGCCAACCCGCTGCTGGACGAGATTTCCCTGCAGGGCGCGCGCGGCGTGCTGATCAATATCACCGGTTCGCACGATTTGACTCTGTTCGAACTCGACGAGGCTGCCAACCGTATCCGCGAGGAAGTGGATGCGGATGCGAATATCATTGTCGGCTCCACACTGGATCCGGCTATGGAAGGTACGATGCGGGTTTCCGTGGTTGCCACGGGTATCGACATTGCCGAAGGGGCGGTGGCAACGCCGCGCCGCACGGTTGTGAGCGAGCCTGTTGCAGCTGCGCCGGTGATCGAGGAGCCGCCGGTGGTCGAAGCGCCTGCTGCTCCGGTGGCGCCGCAGATGACGGCGCCGGCCGAAACCGTCGCGGCCCCCGCGCCGGAGGAGGATTTCGGCAGCCTGTTCGAAAGCGAACCGGTTGCGCCTGAAACACCGGTCGAGGCACCGCAGGTCGGCGAGCCGTCGCAGGACGCGCTGGCGCGGTTGCGTGCAGCGGTGAACAAAGTGCCGAAACCCGAGGTTCAGGAGGAGGTTGCGCCCGAGCCGGAACAGCCCTCTCACAATCCGTTTGCAATCAACAAGTTGATCAACCGGATGACCGGACATGCGCATAGCGATAATCCGCCGAATACCCGCGTTCAGCCGCCGATCCACGAGGAACCGCAGCAGACCTATGAGGATATTCAGGACGACGAGCAGGAACGTGTTGAAATTCCTGCATTTTTGCGGCGTCAGGCGAACTAGGGTTCGCGGATTGTGAATGCGGAAAGGGCGCCTTGACGGGCGCCTTTTTCATGTTCGGGCGGATTGTTGCAAAGATATTTCAATCCGTCACAATGCGTGAGTTGCCCCTTCCGGTTATACTGCGCTAATCGGTGAGCAAGAAACTATCGAGGCCCTTCGTTGCAAACTACTCTTGAAAAAGAATTTTCTCTGGTCGGAACCGGATTGCACACCGGACGTCCCGTGCGCCTGAACGCCATGCCCGCGCCTGCCGGGCACGGGGTGGTTTTTGTGCGCTCGGATATTACCGATCGGGACAATGCAATCGCGGCGCGTTTCGATGCGGTGAACGATACGCAGCTTTGCACGCGCATTGCCAACGAGGCGGGGGTCGAGGTCTCGACCATCGAACATCTGATGGCGGCGCTGGCGGGATGCGGCGTGCATAACGCGCGGATCGAGGTGGACGGGCCGGAAGTGCCGATCATGGACGGAAGTTCCGTGCGGTTCGTGCGCGAGATTCTGATGGCCGGTGTTGTCGGGTTGGAGGCACCGGTGCCGGTGCTGCGGGTTTTGCAGCCGGTGAAAGTGGTGGATGGTCTGGCCGAGGCCGAGCTTCTGCCGTCCGATTCCTTTGAAATCGATTTCCGGATCGAATTTGACGATGCCGCTATCGGCACGCAGGTTCACCGGCTGGATATGCACAATGGCAGTTTTGCCCGCGAGTTGAGCGACTGCCGGACGTTCTGCCGTCAGGCGGATGTGGATTATATGCGCCGGATCGGGCTCGCGCTCGGTGGCAATATGGAAAATGCGGTGGTGGTTGACGGGGGAGACGTCCTCAATCCAGAAGGCTTCCGGCGGGCCGATGAATGTGTGCGGCACAAGATGCTCGATGCCATGGGCGATCTGGCGCTGGCCGGTGCGCCGGTGCTGGGGCGCTATCGCGGTATTCGGGCCGGTCACCGGATGACGAACCTGCTGCTGCGCAAACTGTTTGCCACGCCCGGAGCGTTCGAGTTTATCGAGGCCGACAAGACGCTTGCCGCCCGTTTGCCCGGTGTCGGTGTCAGTATTTCCGATCTGGATGTGGCGGTTTAAAGCCGCCCTTGCCTGTGCAGCGCCCGAATGCATGCGAAGAATCCTTTTTCCCGTGAAATTCCTGTGCTAATCAGCTAACAAGGAATGGTTCCGGCTTGCCGGAGCGATGTGTAAAATTTGAGGGATAGTATGTCAGGCGCATTCAAGGGTATTCGGGGGCTTTCATTCGTTCTGGCCGTTTCTGTGGTCGCAGCCTGTGCCGGTGGCGGTACGCGTCAGGTGAACGAGGGTACGCCCGCGCCGCAGATTCTGGCAATGGCGCAGGCCGAGGCCGATCGGGGCCGTTACAAGGATGCGGCCGAGCTGTATAGCGAAGTCGAGCGTTTGCATCCCTATTCTGCCGAGGCACGGGTGGCGCTTCTGGGCGCGGCGAAAGCCTATCGCGAGAAGCAGATGTATCCCGAAAGCCGGGCGGCGGCGCTGCGGTATCTCGATTTCTATCCGACGACGGCCGATGCGCCCTTTGCCATGTATCTGGTGGGCTTGTCCTACTATGACCAGATCATCGATGTGGAGCGCGACCAGCGCAACACGTTCCGCGCCCTGCAGGTGTTCCGCAAGCTGATCGAGACCTATCCGGGTTCGGAATATGCGGCGCTGGCCGAGGAAAAATTCGGCGTTGCCCTGAACCAGTTGGCCGGCAAGGAAATGGATATCGGGCGCTATTATCTTAAGCGTGGCGATTATGTGGCTGCCATCGAGCGGTTCAAGGTTGTGGTTAACGACTATGGCGACACGCAGCAGACACCGGAGGCGATCTATCGTCTGGTGGAGGCCTATCTTTCGCTCGGTCTGACCGGCGAGGCGGCGGCTGCGCAGCAGATGCTGGCCGAGCGGTTCCCCGACAGCGAGTGGCGGCGTGACGCCGACCGGTTGATGTCGCGGGGGTAGTCCCGTTCGGGCCGTGGAGGGGTCAACGCATTGCTGCAGGCACTCTCGATTCGCAACATTTTGCTGATAGACGCGCTGGACATGGAGTTCAGCGCCGGCCTTAACGTGCTGACCGGCGAGACGGGGGCGGGGAAGTCGATCCTGCTCGATGCGCTCGGGTTTGTGCTGGGCTGGCGCGGCAAGGCGGATATTGTCCGGCAAGGCGCCAATCAGGGCGAGGTGACGGCGGAGTTTTCCGTGCCCGCGGGCCATGCCATTCACGACATTCTGGAGGAGGCGGGCCTGCCGGTTGGCGAGACGCTGATCCTGCGCCGCGTCAACAATCGCGACGGGCGCAAGCGGGCGTTTGTGAATGACCGGGCCTGCTCGGGGGAAACCCTGCGCGCGCTCTCGGCGCATCTGGTGGAGATCCACGGGCAGCATGACGACAAGGGCTTGCTTGATGCGAAGGCGCATCGGGGGATGCTCGACGAATATGCGGGGTTGGCCCGCGATCTGGAGGCGACGCGGGCTGCGTGGCGGGATCTGGCGGCGGCGCGCAAGGCTCTTGCAGTGGCGGAGTCCGAGCTGGCCGAGGCGGCGCAGGACGCGGAGTATTTGCGCCATGCGCTCGGGGAGCTCGACGATCTGGCGCCGGAGGTTGGCGAGGACGCGGTTCTGGACAAGCAGCGGCGGCTGATGCAGGCGGCGGCGCGTATCCGCGAGGATATCGGCAAGGCGGGGCAGGCGATCTCGCTGGACGGGGCCGAGGGGATGATGAGTGATGCGATCCGCTGGCTGGAGGATGCGGCTCCGCAGGCCGACGGGCGGCTGGAGGAACCGGTGGAGGCGCTGGGGCGGGCGCTGTCCGAACTGGCGGAGGCACAGGCGGGGGTCGAAAGCGCGCTGGAGGCGCTGAATTTCAATCCGCACGAGCTGGAACAGGTGGAAGAACGCCTGTTCGCCATTCGCGCCCTTGGCCGCAAACATGCGGTATTGCCGGATGCGCTGCCGGAACTGGCGCAGGATTTCCGCGCCAGACTGGAAAAAATCGACACGGGAGCCGATCATATTCAGGCGCTGGAGCAGGCGGTTTCGCAGGCGGCTGCGCGCTACGACGGGCTGGCGGTCAAGCTGGGCGAGAAACGGCAAGCGGCGGGCAAGCGGCTGGATGCGGCGATGGCCAGGGAACTGGCGCCATTGAAGATGGAGCGCGCGGTGTTTTCCACCGAAGTCTCAACCGGCGAGGACGGACCGGAGGGGCGCGACCGCGTGGCCTTTAGCGTGGCGACCAATCCCGGCGCGCCTTCGGGGCCGATCAACAAGATCGCCTCGGGCGGGGAGCTGTCGCGGTTCCTGCTGGCGCTGAAAGTGTGTCTGAGCGCGCGGGCATCCGATTTGACGATGATATTCGACGAGA
>WFTU01000021.1 GCA_015485375.1 Paracoccaceae bacterium
CCTCGATCGGCAGGCAGCCGTCAAAATAGGGGGTGTCCTTTTCCCAGTCCTTGAACTCGGTCTTTTCCGCCGCCAGAAGCGCGTCGATAAAGGCGTTATACCGGGCCTCGTCCATCGGGCAGTTGATGTAGGCCGTGCGCTCTTCCTCGGTCTCGCCCTTGTCATAGCGGGACTGTTTCCATGCCTTGTCCAAGTTGATGCTGTCCGCATAGACGATCGGCGCAATAGCATCGAAAAACGCCAGCGAGGTTTCCCCGTTCAGCCCCGCCACGGCCTCGGCCAGCGCCACGGAGGTCAGCGGACCGGTGGCGACAATCACGCTGTCCCAGTCCTCGGGCGGTAATCCGGCCACCTCGCCGCGCTCCAGCGTCACCAGCGGATGCGCCAGCAGCTTTTCGGTTACAGCGGCGGAAAACGCCTCGCGGTCCACCGCCAGCGCGCCGCCGGCGGGCAGGGTGTGGCGGTCGGCCATCTCCATGATCAGCCCGCCGGCCTGCCGCATTTCCCAGTGCAGCAGCCCGACGGCGTTTGCCTCGTCATCGTCGGAGCGGAAGGAGTTGGAACACACCAGCTCCGCCAGCTTGTCGGTCTGGTGGGCGAAGGTGCCCGTTTCGGGACGCATTTCATGCAGCACAACCGGCACGCCCATTTGCGCTGCCTGCCATGCGGCCTCGGAACCGGCCATGCCGCCGCCGATGATATGGATGGGTTTTGTCATGGGGGGGATTTAGGCTACCGCCGGCCAAAAGAAAAGGGCGCCTGTGGCGGCGCCCTGAACCTTTGCGGATTTCCGGTGCTAGAATACGAGGTCCATTCCGGTGAAACCGATGTTGCGGAACAGGCGGTCATCCACGCCGTTTCCGCTGTTGGCACCTCCGAACGGAATTTCCACCCCGACCTTGGCTGTGCCAACGACGCCGCTCGGGGAGGAGGCTCCGAAGATGCCGAGACTAACCGAAACCGTAGCGAAATTTCCGATAGTCGTCTCGTATCCGGCACTGGCGCCATAGAAAACTGTGCCCGGCCCCCAGGCAACAGCCTTGGCTTGCCCGAACCAGTTTCCCTGCGTGTATCGGGCAAGACCGTAGCTAATGATGCGGGAACTTGTTCCCGCTGCCCCGAGAGTGCCCTCGAAATATCCGCCGGACGCTGCTTCGGTTATCCCGGCGATACCCGCATCCAGAACCGCGGCTCCGCTCATTCCCAGAACCCCGGCATAGGCACCGAACTTCGAATTGCCGCTTTGTTTTGCCACAAGGAAGGTGGCTTCGTAATAGTCGGTTGTGAAATTCGCGGCGGGCAGATCCGCACCTAGCTGAAACTCGAAGTCGCTGCCGGTGAAATCGTAAGCGAGACTACCATCGACACTGATGATCGGGGCCGATGAAAGCCCTCCGCTTAAAAATCCCGTACCATTTACAGAAACAGCACCGCCGGAAAATGTAACTCCCTGCGCGGAGGCACCTGTCGCCAGACCCAAGGCCAGCAAACCCGAAGTAATAAATTTCAACATTGCGTTCCCCTTTCATAGGACGTGTGCTTCACGCCTAGCACAAAAGGGATTTTTTCGCCTTGAGGTGGGTCAATATGGTCAAGTGACGGAAAACGCGAACTATTCCGCGTTTTCCTCCTCTTCCTCGCCCTGATCCGCGATCCACGCGACCGAGACGACATCCTCCTTGTCGGCGACCTTGAACACGGTCACGCCCGAGGATGCCCGCCCTTGCCGCGAGATCCCCGAAACAGGGCAGCGGATCGACTGGCCGGTGCTGGTTGCCAGCATGATCTGGTCGTCCTCGTCCACGGGGAAGGAGGCAACGATCGTATCGCCGCGCCGTCCCAGATTGGCCGCCGCGATGCCTTGGCCGCCACGTCCCGAAACACGGTATTCATGCGCCGAGGACCGCTTGCCGAAGCCGCCAGACGTTACCGTCAGGATCCACTCCTCCAGCGCCGACAGCTCCGCATAGCGTTCGCTGGAAATGGTGTCGTCCCCGTCCTCGACCGGCGCACCTTCCTCGCCCGTCACGGCGCGGCGCATTTTGAAATAGGCGTTGCGCTCGTCCGGCGTTGCATCCACATGGCGCAGGATCGACATGGAGACTACCTCGTCCCCCTCGGCCAGTTTGATGCCGCGCACACCGGTGGAATCGCGGCCCTTGAACACGCGCACATCCGTCACCGGGAAGCGGATCGCCTTGCCAAGTTTCGTGGTCAGCAGGAAGTCGTTGTCCACATGGCAGATATGCGCCGCGATCAGCTTCACATCCTCGGGCAGCTTCATGGCGATCTTGCCGTTGGCCATCACATTGGTGAAATCCGACAGCGCATTGCGCCGCACGTTTCCGGTAGAGGTGGCAAATACGATCTGCAGATCGTCCCATTCTTCCTCGGGCACATCGACCGGCATGATTGCGGCAATCCCCACGCCCTGCGGGATCGGCAGAATATTGACAATCGCCTTGCCGCGCGCATTGCGCCCCCCCGGCGGCAGGCGCCAGGTTTTCAGCTTGTAGACAATCCCGTCCGTGGTGAAGAACAACAGCGGCGTGTGGGTGTTGGCGACGAACAGCTGCGTGACGAAATCCTCGTCCTTGGTGTTCATGCCCTTGTTGCCCTTGCCGCCACGTTTCTGGGCGCGGAACTCGTCAAGCTGCGTGCGTTTGATGTAGCCCGAGTTGGTGATGGTCACCACCATATCCTCGGATTCGATCAGGTCCTCGTCATCCATATCGCCGGTAAACTCGACAATTTCCGAGCGGCGCGGCACCGCGAACTGTTCCCTGACCTCGATCAGCTCGTCCGAGATAATCGACATGATCCGCTCGCGCGAGCG
>WFTU01000022.1 GCA_015485375.1 Paracoccaceae bacterium
CGACCTTCAATTTCCATGTTGCAGGCTATGGCGGCACGCTGCACACGGTTCCTTATGTGAACGATGCCGAGGACCCGCAGTCGCTGCTCGACAAGACGCGCGAGGTCGATGCCGCGCTGGTCTACATCGCCAACCCCGACAACCCGATGGGGAGCTGGCACAGCGCTGAAAAAATGCAGGCGATGATCGATGATCTGCCCGACAGCGCCGTGTTGTGTCTGGACGAGGCCTATCTGGAGTTCGCCCCCGAAGGCACCGCGCCTGCGCTGGATACATCGAAGGTCAACGTCATACGGATGCGCACCTTTTCAAAGGCTTACGGCATGGCCGGTGCGCGCGTCGGCTATGCCGTCGGTCACCCTGAACTGATCAATGCCTTCAACAAGGTGCGTAACCATTTCGGCATGAACCGCGCGGCGCAGGCGGGCGCGCTGGCCGCCCTGCAGGATCAGGAATATCTGGCGCAGACGCAAGCCAATGTCGCCGCCGCCAAGGCGCGTCTGGCCGAAATCGCCCGCGTCAACGGGTTGCACCCGCTGCCCTCGGCCACCAACTTCGTCACCATGGATTGCGGCCGTGATGGCAATTTCGCCCGCGCTCTTGTCGCCGCCCTTGTCGAGCGCGGCATCTTCGTGCGTATGCCCTTCGTCGCCCCGCAAGACCGCTGCATCCGCGTCTCTGCCGGTCGCCCCGAAGACCTCGACGCGTTTGAGAAAACCCTGCCCGAAGCACTGGAGGCCGTCAGATGAGCCACTACCCCCGCGACCTGATCGGCTATGGCCCGAACCCGCCCGCCGCCAACTGGCCGGACAAGGCCCGCGTGGCCGTGCAATTCGTCATAAATTACGAGGAGGGCGGCGAGAACTGCATCCTGCACGGTGATCCGGCATCGGAGGCTTTCCTCTCCGAAATCGTCGGCGCTGCCGCCTGGCCGAACCAGCGCCATATGAACATGGAATCGATCTACGAATTCGGATCGCGCGCCGGTTTCTGGCGTCTGCACCGCATGTTTACCGCGCGCGATATTCCGGTCACGGTTTTCGGCGTCGCCACCGCGCTGCAAAAGAACCCGCAAGCCGTCGAGGCAATGAAATCTGCCGATTGGGAGATCGCCAGCCACGGGCTGAAATGGATTGAATACAAGGACTTCGACAGGGAAGCTGAACGAGAACACATCCGCGAGGCAATCCGTATTCACGAGGAGGTCACGGGCGAGAAACCCGCCGGTCTCTATCAGGGCCGCACCTCGGAAAACAGCATCGATCTGGCGTTCGAGGAAGGGTTCGAATACTCCGCCGACACCTACGCCGACGAGGTGCCGTACTACCTGTCCGGCGGCCGCCTGATGGTGCCCTATACGCTCGACGCCAACGATATGCGTTTCGCCACGCCGCAGGGGTTCAATTGCGGCGACCAGTTTTACAGCTACCTCAAGGACAGCTTCGATACGCTTTATGCCGAGGGCGGGCGCATGATGTCTGTGGGCCTCCACTGCCGCCTTGCCGGTCGTCCCGGTCGCGCGGCGGCACTGGCGCGGTTTCTGGATTATGTGCAGGGATTCGATTCGGTCTGGCTGGCACGGCGCATCGACATTGCGCGACACTGGCGCAGGCAGAATCCGCCTTCTGTTTAACTTGAAACTGTTTCAATAGAAAACGGTCATAAACCTTTGGCACTAAAGGATTAGACTGGAGACAACAGCCCGAACCGGAGCCGGAACCGTGAGCGACTCAACCTATTACACCCCGAAGGGCGGCCTGCCCCCACAGTCCGACATGCTGACCGGCCGCGCGGTTTTCACCGGATCCTATGCGGTGATTCCAAAGGGCACGATGACCGATATCGTCACCAGCAACCTGCCGTTCTGGACCAACACCCGCGCATGGATCCTCGCCCGTCCGATGAGCGGTTTTGCCGAAACCTTCGCGCAATATATTGTCGAGGTCGGCGCGGGCGGCGGCAGCGACCACCCCGAAACCGACCCGCAGGCTCAGGCGGTGCTGTTTGTGGTGAGCGGCGAAATGTCCGTGACCATCGACGGAAAAACCCACAGTCTGGCCACCGGCGGCTACGCCTATATCCCCGCCGGAGCAAACTGGTCCGTCAAGGTCGAGGAAACCGCCACATTCCACTGGATTCGCAAGGTTTATGATGCTGTTGATGGCATCGATACCCCCGAAGCCTTCGTCACGCACGAAAACGATGCCCCGAGGATCGAGATGCCCGATACCAACGGCGTCTGGTCCACCACCCGTTTCGTCGATCCCGCCGATATGCGCCACGACATGCACGTCAATATCGTCAATATCGAACCGGGCGGCGTCATCCCCTTTGCCGAAACCCACGTCATGGAGCATGGCCTCTATGTCCTGCAGGGCAAGGCCGTCTATCGCCTCAATCAGGACTGGGTAGAGGTCGAGGCCGGCGATTTCATGTGGCTGCGCGCCTTCTGCCCGCAGGCCTGTTACGCCGGCGGGCCGCAGACCTTCCGCTATCTGCTCTACAAGGACGTCAACCGCCATCCGAAGCTGAAACCATGATCAAGGTCGAGCCGCTCACCGCCGAAGCCTTCAAACCCTTCGGTCAGGTCATCGAGGCCGACCCTTCCACGGCCGTTGAAATCAACTCCGGATACACCACCCGTTACCATGCGCTGGCATCTGCCGACGTGGGAGAGGGTGCTGCCATCCTGTCGATTTTCCGCGGCAGGGTGCGCCCGCTGACGGTCGCCATGCTGGAACGCCACCCGCTCGGCTCGCAGGCTTTCGTGCCACTGAATGGTCGCGACTGGCTGGCCGTGGTGGCCGAAACGCCGGAACCCTCCGCTTGCCGCGCTTTCCTGTGTCGTGGCGATCAGGGGGTGCAATACGCGCGTAACGTCTGGCACCACCCCTTGCTGGTTTTGAATGAATCGCAGGATTTTCTGGTCGTGGACAGGGCAGGGGATGGCGACAACCTCGAGGAAGTATTCTTCGCGGAAACCCCGATCACCCCGCCGCGATAACCGCGCTCGCCGCCTCCAGCGCACCGGCGCCGTGCGGAATATCCAGCGCCTTCAGCCCCGCATCAATCGTCGCCAGCGCGCCCAGCAGCATCGGCGGATTCATATGCCCCATATGCCCGATCCGCATAATCCGGTCCGGATCCGGCCAGATTGCGCCCAGACCGATTCCCAGAACCAGCCCGGCCTTGTCCTGACACCAGCCGCGCAGCGCCGTCAGATCATGCGTCTCGCTCACCACTGTCGTCACCGCCGTCGAACGGTCCGCGCGTTCCGGCACATTGCAACGCAGCGCCCCCGCCTTGCCCCAGACATCAATCGCGGCCCAGATCGCCTCGGCCTGCACGCGGTGGCGATGCCAGACGTTTTCGATCCCTTCCTCGTCAACGATCATCTTCAGGGCCTCGTCCAGTCCGAACAACAGATGCGTCGGCGGCGTGCCGCCAAACTTCTGATAGAACATCTGCGCCTTCACCCGCGGCTCCCAGTCCCAATAGGGCGAGGTTTTGTTAACCTTTTCCGAGACCGCCTGCGCCTTTTCATTATGAAAAGTAAATGCCAGCCCCGGCGGCGTCATCAATCCCTTCTGGCAGCCCGCCACCATTACATCAACGCCCCAGGCATCCATCTCGAAGCGCTCGCAGCCAAGGCTGGCAATGCAATCCACCATCAGCAGGGCCGGATGCCTTGCGGCATCCATCGCCGCCCTGAGCGCCGGAATATCGTTGTTCACGGAGGTCGAGGTATCCGTCTGCACAGATGTCAGCACACGGATTTCATGGTTAACGTCGGCGCGCAAAACCTCTTCGACCCGCTGCGGGTCAAACCCCGTCGTTGTGCCGAAATCGAGGATTTCCACATCGATTCCCATCTTCTGCGCCGTTTCCGCAAACCCGTGCCCGAACCGCCCTGTCGCCAGCGCCAGCATCTTCTGTCCCGGTTCCAGAACATTGCTCAATGAGGCCTCCCAGCCCCCGTGCCCGTTGCTGATATAGATCGCGGGCCAGCCATCGGTCTGCGCCACGGTTTTCAGCCGCGCCATGATCGCGTCGGTCTGCGCCAGCAACGGCCCCTCGTAAATATTCGGCGCCGCCTTGTGCATGGCATTCAGCACCCGGTCGGGAATGACCGAGGGGCCGGGGGTCAGAAACAGGTCGCGTCCACGGGAAAGGGACATCGCAAAACTCCTTGTGCAGTATCGCTCCAACCTATCAAGCAAAACGGATTTGAAAACAGGGTTTTCCGGCCAATTGCATATTCCGCTCTTGAGACGTCGCGTCGCACACCGTAGTTTGCTCCCGCGAGCCGTATCAAACGGCGAGGCAGGAGAACCCGCATGTCCCCGGACACTATCAGCGAAAACACCGGATACCGTCGCCTCTGGCGGGACTGGTTGTCGCCTTATCGCGGGCTGATCGTAGTGAGTGTCGTTTTTCTTGTCATCGCCGCGCTCGGGGCGGCCGGCTACTCCAAAATCGTCCAGTTGATTATTCAGGCGTATGAAACCGCCGATACGTCGGTGATCTACTGGGGGCCTCTGTCGATTATCGCGCTGTCGATGACCAAGGGGCTAAGCAACTATTTCAGAGTCGTTGCCGCCAGCACGGCGTTCAGCCGGCTGGAGGCCGACCTGCAAGGCAAAATGTATCACAAACTGCTGTTTGCGGATCTTTCGCGGCTGCAGTCGGACACGCCGGCCGCGCTGGCCATGCGGTTTTCGTCCGATACGCAGCTTGTGCGTCTGGCCATCGAGGCGGCCCTCGAAGGGTTGTCCTCGGTCCTGATCATCGTTGCAACGGTCGCCATCATGATGTCGATCGACTGGCAGGTCACGCTGGTTCTGGTGGTGGTGTTCTCGGCCGCGGTTCTTCCGGTCAACCTGATCGGGACCAGAGTGCGCAAGATCACAGGGTCCTCGCAAAGCGAGCTGTCGCAAATGAACAGCGAGATTGTCGAGGGGCTGGCCGGCATCCGCATGGCCCGCACCTATCAGCTCGAGGAGCGCCTCGAGCGCTCCGCCTCCGGGATTTTCGGGCGTTTGCTGGAGCTGAAAATCCATCTGGCAAAATGGAACGCCCGCCTGTCGCCGATCATGGAAATCCTGAGCGGCTTCGCGATTGCCGTTCTGCTGGTGATCGTCTCCTGGCGTATTTCGCGCGGCACAATGAGCATCGCGGATTTCATGGGATTGCTGACCGGCGTGAGCGTGATATCGCAGCCTGCCCGCAAAATCGGCGCAACATTTTCCGCGATGATGCAGGGACGGGTGGCGATGGAGCGGCTCTATGCCATTCTGGACAGCTCGGACGAGATCATCGATGCCCCCGACGCCAGACAGATCGCGCGTGCCGGAGGCCGGATTTCCTTTGACAACGTCGGCTTCCGCTATCCCAACGGGTTCGAGGCATTGTCCGACATCGACATCGATCTTCCCGCAGGCTCGCGCGTCGCTTTTGTGGGGCGCTCGGGTGCCGGAAAATCAACCATTTTCAACCTGATACCCCGCCTTTTCGATGCAACTTCCGGTCAGGTCATGCTCGACGGAACCGATATTCGCGCCATCACGCTGGAGTCCCTGCGCCGCCAGATTGCGGTGGTCAGTCAGGACGCCGTGCTGCTGGCCGGAACCGTGGGCGAGAACATCGGCTTCGGCCGCCCCGATGCCACGCCCGATGAAATCCGCGCCGCTGCCAAAGCCGCCGCCGCCGACGGATTCATCTCGAAACTTCCGCAGGGCTATGACACGCCCATCGACCCTGCCGGCGGCCATTTCTCCGGCGGCGAGAAACAGCGCCTCTCCATCGCCCGCGCCATCCTGCGCGACGCCCCGATCCTGCTGCTTGACGAGCCGACCTCGGCGCTCGACGCGGAATCCGAGGCCGCTATCCGCAAGGCCCTCGACAATCTGGCCGAAGGGCGCACGACGCTGGTCATCGCCCACCGGCTGGCCACCATTCTCGACTCCGATATTATCATCGTCATGGATCAGGGCCGCGTTGTCGAAACCGGCAATCACGAGGAACTGCTGGCCCACAACGGCATCTATGCCGAGCTTTACCGCTTGCAGTTCGCCGGCGCCTAATAGCGTTTCGCCAGTTCTTCCGGCGATACCCCCAGCCGGTAGCGCAGCAACACCCCCGCGTTTTTGAACGACCGCCGCAACCAGCCGTCGCGGCGGTATTTGTCGGCGCTGGTCACAATTCCCGCCGGCAACATCCGCAACCGCCCGCGCAGTTTGCGCGCTATGGCGACATCCTCCATCAGCGGAATTTCCTCGAAACCGCCAACCGCATCATAGAGCTTCCGGCTCACCAGCAACCCCTGATCGCCATAGGGCAGGCCAAAGGCCCGCGCCCGAAAATTCGCCCAGCCGGCAATCCAGCGCGCCGCAAAGGATGTATCGTCGAACGCCAACCGGAAATACCCCACCCGCTCCACATCGCGCAAATGCCCGGCGACCGCGCGGGTCCAGCCGTCCTGCAACACACTGTCCGCATGCAGAAACAGCAACCACGCCCCGCGCGCCTCCCGCGCCGCCGCCGCCATTTGCACGCCGCGACCGGGCGGCGAGGTCACCACCTCCGCCCCGACCTCCTCGGCAATCAGCAGAGTATCGTCGTCCGAACCACCATCGGCAAAAATCACCTCGGTAATCAGCCCCTCGGTCAGCGCCGCGCTCACCGCCGCCAACACGGGGCCAAGCGAGGCCCCCGCGTTCAGCGTCGGAATGATAACAGAAATCGGCGCGGGCATCGGAACCTCGGGGAAAAATACAACTGCGGCAGTATAGCGGGGGTGAAACCGCGGCGCGACACCTATATATATTGCCGGAACCAAAGGGGAGGCGAAAATGCCCAAAGGATTTCACAACACGGACCGCACGGTGCTGCGGATCACCGGAAACGACCGGATCGATTTTCTCGAGGGGCTGGTCAGCAACACGGTGAAAAAACTGGCGGAGGGTCCGGTTTATGCCGCCATGCTGTCACCGCAGGGCAAATACCTGTTCGATTTTATCCTGTCTTCGGGCGGCGACAGCATCCTGATCGATGTCAAAACCAACCGCGCGCAGGCCCTCGCCATGCGCCTCAACATGTATAAACTCCGCGCCGACGTGGCGATTTCCGACTCCGGCCTGAAGGTGGTGCAGGGTTTGGGTGAGCCCCCCGAGGGCGCCTTCACCGACCCGCGCAACCCGAACCTCGGCTGGCGGCTCTACACCGGCGAGGTGCCGGAACTGGAACAGATGACGCTTGCGGAATGGGATGCGCTACGTATCGAAAACACCGTCCCCGAAACCGGCATCGAGCTGATCCCCGACGAGACCTATATCCTCGAGGCCGGTTTCGAGCGCCTGAACGGCGTCGATTTCCGCAAGGGCTGCTATGTCGGGCAGGAGGTTACCGCCCGCATGAAGCACAAAACCGAGCTGAAAAAAGGTCTGGTGCAGGTTTCGGTCGAAGGCGATGCCCAATCCGGCACCCCGATCACCGCCGACGGCAAGCCGGCAGGCACATTATATACGGTTGTGAATGGCAAAGGCCTCGCCCATCTGCGGTTCGAGCGCGCCAAGGGCGACATGCAGGCCGGCGACGCAACGGTGCAGCGGCTCTAGTCGTTGCGCACGATCGCGGCAAAGCGCGTAAATACCGGTTCGTTGGCGGCAATGATCTCTCCGGTTTCGACCGGATTGTCATCCGCCCCGAACCCCTCGACCAGACCACCGGCCTCTTTCACCAGCAGTACACCGGCCGCCAGATCCCAGGCGTTCAGCCGCCGCTCCCAGAACCCGTCGTAGCGACCGGCCGCGA
>WFTU01000023.1 GCA_015485375.1 Paracoccaceae bacterium
CATTGACCTTCGGCACGAGGCGATAGTTGACCGAGACGAACAGATAGCCGTTGGCGGCGAAATGCGCCGGTTTGTTATTGACGCGGGACTTGTCGCCGGTCACCCAGCCCCCGCCATGCACATAGACGATGACGGGGGCCTTGTCGGCGGCGGGGAAACTGTAGACATCAAGCGCGGGGGAGGCGGCGCCAAGCTCGGGGCGGTAGTCGATGGTTGTCGTCTGCAAGGACTGCGCCCCCGCGATTTTCGCCACCATTGCGACGGAAATCGCCATCAGCAGCAATACGGTTTTGGCGGTGAACCCCATGTCGATAAAACTCATTGTCATTGTGACCTCCTGCACTTGCTATGTAGGGGTGATACGGGGCGGCGATGATTTTCCGTCGCGGAAATTTGCGAACGGGTTGCAATTATCCGGGCAGGGGTATACCTGAGTTAAATACTCTGAAATACGCAGGGACGACGATGTTTACCTATATTCTGCTGTTGCATGTTCTGGCCGCCACCATCTGGACCGGCGGGCATCTGGTGCTGTCGACCACGGTACTGCCGCGGGCGTTAAGGGCGCGGGATCCGGAGATTCTGCTGGATTTCGAGGGCGGCTTTGAAAAGATCGGCATGCCGGCGCTGCTGGTGCAGATCGTGAGCGGGTTATGGCTGGCTTACGGGTTTCTGCCGGATGTCGGCGCCTGGTTCGGCTTCGGCAGTTTCGCGGCGGTGATGATTGCGCTGAAGCTCGGGGTGCTGGCGCTGACCGCGGGGCTGGCGGTCAACGCGCGGTTTCGGGTCGTACCAGAACTGTCGCCCGAGACCCTGCCGCTGATGGCCGCGCATGTCTATGCGGTCACCGTTTTGTCGGTGGTGTTTGTAATTCTGGGAGTCGGGCTGAACGCGGGCGGATACTAGCGCGTGGTTTCCGTCATGCGGCGGCGCACGTAGCATTCGGTCATGTCCATCAGCTCTTCCATGCCGGGGTCGAAGAAGTGTCCGGCGCCCTCGATGACCTCGTGCGTGATGGTGATGCCCTTTTGCTGGTGCAGTTTTTCCACAAGTTCCTCGACCGGTTCGGGCGGGACCACGCGGTCTTCGGAGCCGTTGACGATCAGGCCCGAGGAGGGGCAGGGGGCGAGGAAGCTGAAGTCGTACATATTGGCAGGCGGCGCCACCGAGATGAAACCGGAGATTTCCGGCCGGCGCATCAGCAGTTGCATGCCGATCCACGCGCCGAACTGGAAACCGGCGACCCAGCAATGTTTGGCGTTCGGGTTCAGCGCCTGCAGATAGTCGAGCGCGGCGGCGGCGTCGGACAATTCGCCCACGCCCTCGTCATATTCGCCCTGCGAGCGGCCGACGCCGCGGAAATTGAAACGCAGGCAGGTAAAGCCCATCTTGTGGAACGTGTAGTGCAGGTTGTGCGTCACCTTGTTGTTCATCGTCCCGCCGTGTTGCGGGTGCGGGTGCAGGATGATCGCGATCGGCGCATCCTTGGCTTTTTGCGGATGATAACGGCCTTCCAGACGACCCTCGGGGCCGGGAAAAATAACCTCGGGCATGCAGTCTTGCTCCAGCGTCTTTTGCGGTCGATTGAATGCTTGACTTAATTAGTCAATCAACCTAGAAGAATTCTAACTTGAGGATCACCCTCTTGTTACCTGTGGAATGAAGTAAGCCCTGCGGGGGCTTGCGTCAACCTCTCGGTTGGGAAAGGCGGCTATGAAACTCAGCACCAAGGGACGCTATGCGATGATCGCGCTGGTCGATCTGGCGCACGAGGGCAAGGACCGCCTGATTTCCCTGTCGGAAATTTCCGAGCGTCAGGATATCTCGCTGGCCTATCTGGAGCAGCTTTTTGTCAAACTGCGCAGGGCGGGCATTGTCGAATCCGTGCGCGGTCCGGGGGGCGGATATCGTCTGGCCCTGCCGACGACCGAAATCCGTGTTTCCGAGATTCTCTGTGCCGTGGACGAGACCATGGACGCGATGGCGCGCGGTGCCGGTGCCAGCGGTGGCGAGGTGGGCGCGGAGGCGCAGCAGCTGACCGACAAGCTCTGGGAGCGGCTCTCGGCGCATGTCTATGTGTTTTTGCACCAGACGCGCCTCTCGGACATCACCGGTGACGAGCTGGCGCCCTGTCCGGCGGTTCCGGCCTTTGTGCAACTGGTGGACGAAGAATGACACGGGTTTACCTCGATTATAACGCCACGACCCCGCTGCGGGCGGAAGCGCGCGCCGCAATGGAGCAGGCGATGGATGTGCTGGGCAATCCGTCCTCGGTCCATGCCGAGGGGCGCGCGGCCAAGGCGATTGTCGAGACCGCGCGGCGGCAGCTTTCGGAGGCCACGGGCGCGTCGGGGGCGGATATTGTATTCACGTCGGGGGCCACCGAAGCGGCGGCGCTGGCATTGAAGGATCAGGGCTATCTTTGTGCGGGCGTCGAGCATGACTGCATTACCGCATGGGCCTCGGCCGCGCTGCACGCGGATGAAAACGGTTTTGTGCGCGCCGAGGATCCCAAGAACACCAGCTTGCAGCAGGTGAACTCCGAAACCGGCGTGATCCATGACTTGCCGGAGGGTCTGGCGCTGTCGGACGCGGTGCAGGCCTTTGGCAAGATCCCTTACGGGTTTTCGTGGAGCGGGGCGGAACGCGCGATCCTGTCGGCGCATAAATTCGGCGGGCCGAAGGGCGTCGGCGCGCTGGTCATCCGGCAGGGGCTGGATGTGGCGGCGCAGATGCGTGGTGGCGGGCAGGAAATGGGCCGCCGGTCGGGAACGGAAAACGTGATCGGCATCGCCGGCATGGGCGCCGCGGCCGAAGCGGCAGCGCGGGATGTGGACGCGGGGCGCTGGGATGCGGTTGCGGAACTGCGCGACTGGCTGGAAGCGGCGATCTCGGATGCGGCCGAGGACATACAGATTTTCGGGCAGGGGGTGAAACGCCTGCCCAATACCTCCTATTTCGCCGTCACCGGCTGGAAGGGCGAAACGCAGGTCATGCAGATGGATCTGGCCGGTTTCGCGGTCTCTGCCGGCTCGGCCTGTTCGAGCGGCAAGGTCAAGGCGTCGAAAACGCTGAAGGCCATGGGCGTGGACGAGGATACTGCCGCGAGCGCCCTTCGGGTGTCGCTGGGGCTGGAAACAACGCGCGACGAGGTGGAACGCTTCGCGCGCACATGGATTGAACACTACCGCCGCTTCAAAGCGCGTGCGGCATGATGGAAGGGAAGCCGGAATGGGCATTGTAGAAGACGTCGCCAAGGAAGGGATCGAGCAGGAAACTGTCGATGCCGTGAAAACCGTAGGCGAGAAATACAAATACGGTTTCGAAACCGATATCGAGATGGAATACGCGCCCAAAGGGCTGAGCGAGGATATCGTGCGTCTGATCTCGGAGAAAAACGACGAGCCGGAGTGGCTGCTGGAATGGCGCCTTGCCGCCTATCGCCGCTGGGTGCAACTGGAAGAGCCGGACTGGGCCATGGTGGACTATCCGGAGATCGACTTTCAGGACCAGTATTATTATGCGCGTCCGAAATCCATGATGGAGAAACCGAAGTCTCTGGACGAGGTTGACCCGAAGCTGCTGGAAACCTACCAGAAGCTGGGGATTCCGCTGAAAGAGCAGATGATCCTTGCCGGTGTCGAAGGGGCCGAGGATATGCCCGCCGAAGGGCGCAAGGTGGCTGTGGATGCGGTGTTCGACTCCGTTTCCGTCGGCACGACCTTCAAGGAGGAACTGGCCAAGGCCGGTGTGATCTTCATGCCGATTTCCGAAGCGGTGAAGGAATATCCCGATCTGGTGAAAAAATACCTCGGCTCGGTGGTTCCGGTGTCGGACAACTATTATGCGACGCTCAATTCGGCGGTGTTTTCGGACGGCTCGTTCGTCTACATCCCCGAGGGGGTCAAATGCCCGATGGAACTGTCCACCTATTTCCGCATCAATGCGGAGAACACGGGGCAGTTCGAGCGCACCTTGATCGTGGCCGACAAGGGGTCCCAGGTGTCCTATCTCGAAGGTTGCACCGCGCCGAAACGCGATATCGCGCAGCTGCACGCGGCGGTGGTCGAGATCGTGATCATGGAAGACGCGGATGTGAAATATTCCACCGTGCAGAACTGGTATCCGGGTGACGAGGAAGGCAAGGGCGGGATTTACAATTTCGTCACCAAACGCG
>WFTU01000024.1 GCA_015485375.1 Paracoccaceae bacterium
AGTTTGCCCAGCGCATCTTTTCGGCATTGTCCATCTGCATCTGGATGACATGGCGCCGCTTCATCCGCACGGGGTCGAGCGCCCCCAACTTTTCCTCGAAGAACAACAGGCACCTGTCGTAGTCGCGCCGTGTGCGCGGGGCGAGCTTTTCGAACCGGTAGCTGCGCTTGTAATGGGCGATCAGGGCCTTGAAATTGCGCTTTGGCGGCACCACCTCCAGTCCCCTGCGCGCCGCCTCGTAGCGGGCCAGAAACTCGGGAGAGTCCGGCGGTGGTAATCGGGTGCGGTTGCCCAACCTCTCGAAATACCAGTAGGTTTTCCCACGCGAGACCTTCTTGCGCAGGTGGGGAAGCTGGACCTTCTTCAACTTGAGAAGTCCACCGAGTCGAAGGTGTCAGCGAGTGCCTCGCTGCCCTTGGTGATCACGCGAATCTCGTGGCCTTTGACGATGCATGCGCTGACGTCGAGGCCCGCGTTCTTTGCCGCGCTCAGAACGCGTTGGATTTCCGACTGCGTCAGGGCGCGCTTGCGTTTTTCAGTATCTGCCATTTTCGTCCTCCTTGTAATCACAGGCAGCAAGGACGTTCCGCGCCGCCCGCATCCAGTTTTGTGGTAATTCCTCCAGCGTTTCCGCCATTGCGTGCACTCCAAACACCTGCAGCGAGACCAGTGCCGGCCGGTAGATGCCGGGAAATTCCGACGGCAGGTCCCATCGTCCTGCGTTCCTGATCACCACCTGCTTGAGGGCATCGAGGCGCTGGGCGGCCGGCAATGCAGCCAGGGTAGCGAGCAGCGCACCCAGCGCGGTGGTGTCAGGCACGTCCTCCATCAGCCGTAGCGGTGTTTCACAGTCAACAGGCATCCGACGACAAATCTTTGTTTTTCATTGGTTTTTGCTGGTATCTCGCCGCGCAAGCGGCGTGTTTTCGGGTTGTTTTCGCGAGGTGCGGCAATTTCTAATGAAAACGGGCCGTTGGTCGCTATCGAGCGCGTCGATCGCACGCCGAATGGCCAGAGCGTTTTCGTCCAGCCGGACAAGGGTCAGGCCATTGATTACCTCGCCATCAGCGGTTTCAACATCAAAAAGCGGCAGACCAAAGGTGCGCGCGACAACGCGGGCATGAAACTCGGGCTCATTTGGTGCGCGCCGCACAAGCACCGGCGCACCAAGGCCTATTATTCCGTCGGGCGCGCTGGACGATTGCCTGCTGGCCTTTCTCGCGTTCACTGCTTTGGCTCCGTTGTCACGCCGCCAGCAAAAAAGTGACGGGCAGGCCTTGGAGGGTGAGTGGTGGTGGGCCTGCCCGTCAGTCGCGCCGGGGGAAGAGGCGACCCCCGACCTGCGCGCGCCGGGAGATCAGCCGGAGCGGTTGCGCATCTTCTGTCATTCCCCTGGACGCGAAGGGCCCCCAGCGTGGCCCAGGCCAGCCTGCGAAGCTGCGACGATTGCCCGGGGTGGGGATTGGCCAACACATCGCGAGCGGCCCCTTCGGACATTGGAAGCCTGGGGAATTGGTGAATGGTCATGCGTGATCTCCCTTCATATGCACATCAAAGGTATTCACAAATTGTGAATTGTCAAGCTTGTGAATCCACATATTGTGGGTATAAATGAATCCAGAGATTACTCACGGATGACAAGACAAGGCGAATCACCCAGCGGATGACCTGTCGGCAAGCGAAGATACAGATAGAGGGCAAAGCCCCAGCCGTACGTCAACGGGGCGTGATTCGCGCTATCGACCGGTTCCCGGGCGGTTTGGGCAGAAGGATCGAGAAATTTGGCGCCAATCACTGAGGACAATACAGTGTGGAACGCGGCTGGCAGGCAATCTTGCGCCGCTTGGCACCGGGAATCTGGAAATTTCCCGCGTTCTCTCGTTGCGAGAGGCGATGTCGCCTTACTCGCGCCACATTTTCCATCGAAACGGATGCCCGTTTCAACGCTCCGATCATTTTCACGGTGTTGCAATGAATGAACAAAGGCGGCTGGATTTAATGATCCAGGCGGCTCACGAATCCGAACTGCCCCTCGATCTTTTGTGGCCGCTTTTCAAAGGACTCGACGACAATTCTTTCCTTATATTGTATGGCAACGTGATATCCCTGCCCAAGTATATAAAGTCCATGGTCACGCCGAACTTGTCGACCAGCACGGCGGCGTTCTCGGGCAAGGGTCGGCGATAGCCGCTTTCCCAGTTGGCGTACTGGGTTTCGCCAAAGCCGCACTCGGCAGCAAAGTCCTTGGCCGACAGGCCCGTCAGGCGCCGGATGGCACGGAGGCGTTCGCCGATCTCTCGATGTGGGTATTTGTCCGATTCAGCCATGGCTCTAGTTATACACTACACAAATTGTGAACAAACATAAGATTGGCGGGTTTGACGAATCCACATTTTGTGGATATTCTTGCCCTCATGAGCGATGCCGAGAAAATTATCGAAAGCATAGGCCGCAGGCGCCTTCGCCAAGCGCTGGGCGTCGGTGAGACGGCCATTTCCAACGTCCTGTCTCGCGGCTGCCGGTTTCCGGCCAGCTGGTATGGCCCCCTCAAGGAGCTTTGCGACCGGGAAGGCGTGGAATGCCCGATCTCGGCCTTCAACTGGAAATCGGCAGGGAAGGTCGCGTGATGTTGCTCGGCGTTCCATGGCTTACACGTTGGAAGTTTACTGCGACTCGCTCAAGCAGAAAGATCTTGTGGCCGGAAATGCTGTGCCATTCAAGACACGGGAGGAGGTCGGCATGACCGGGCTCGGTCAAACCGGCGGCGGGCACTTCCCGTTACCGTCGCCGCGCAGCGCCACACATCGCCGGCGCAGCGCGGCGGGCGGTCCGGCGGAAAGTGCGACAGCGCAGGGCAGGCATTCAGGCGGTGTTGTATGGAACCTCCATCAGGAAGGCTCCGGTTTGGAGCTCTTCGGCGAACTCCGGGTCTGCAGCGATTTCGGTCACGTCGCGCGCTTTGGGCGCGTCCTGCCCGTCCAGATGCAGGCCCAGCGCCGCGATCGCGCTGGGCAGGATGTCCTCCCGGCGGTCGGCGGTGGAAAAGCAGCCGGGAACGTCGGGAAAGTTGACGCCCCAGGCGCTTCCCTGTTCCTTGAGGACCAAGGCGATGTAGGTCTGCATAGTCATGATCCCGTAAGGCCCAGCTCTTTGCGCAGGATGGCGTTGACACGTGTGCTCACGCCGCGACCGCCTTCGCGCAGCTTCTCGACCACGTCCGGGTCGAGCATCAGCTGGACGCGTTTCTTGCGGGCCTCGGGCGGCAGAGGCGGCCGGCCCCGGCGGGCGTTTTTCAGATCATCCGCCGTGATTACCCGAACCTCACCGTCCGGGCCGATCAGCGGTTCACGCGGTGAAGTCATCGAATACCTTCCTTTCTCTGTGGTTCGCCTTGCGGAAGCTGATAACCCGCAGCGCACCGTCGCGGACGGTGTAGGCGACCACCATCAGGCGGCCATCCAGTTCCGCCATCGCCACCTCGCGCGGTTCTCCGTAGTCACGCCGGGTGTCGGGAATGATCACCGCCCGGTCCCAATCCAGCCGCGCCACGTCGGCGAAATCCAGCCCGCGCTCGCGCAGGGTTCGCTGCCGCTTTTCCTCGTCCCATTCCGGTTTCATCGGGCTTCAAATATACACACATTAATTCGGGAGCACAATAACAATACACATAAAAAACAAGAGATGGGAGACATGTCATGAGTCGTGCCATCACGAGCCGCCTGCTCGCGCAGATCCATGACACCGCCGACCTGCCCGAATACCCCATCGCCCCCGACGAACGGCTTGAAACCCACTATTTCGTGCCGTTCTGGTTCAACCGCTGGCTCAACAGCGATTTCCGTTTGCGGGCGAGCGCAGAGGTTCGCGGCTATGGCCTTGACCTGTTCTTCATCGCCCAGAACCAGTCGCCCGTCGGCACCCTGCCGACCGATGATGCCGTGTTGGCCAAGCTTCTGATGATCGACCTCGCGACCTGGAAAGACCTGTGTTCGCGCGAGGTTTCGCCGCTGTACAATTGGCGCCCATGCAGATGCGGCGACAAGCTGCGCCTGATGCATCCGGTGGTCACTGAACAGGCGCTGGTAGCCCTGAAAAGCAAACGAGACCGGATTGAGGCGCGCGAACGCGAGCGCGAACGCAAGCGGCTGGTGGCATTGAAACGGCAAATTCTCGAGGCAGGTGGCCATCGCGGTTTGGCCGATAATGCCGATTATGTCGCACGGCTTGATTCCTGGCTGTTGGAGAGCTGCCCGGGGAACAGGACGCCAGCCCGAGTCCGCGAAGCAATGGAGGCGCTGGACCGAAATTTCTGAAAGTTTCCAAATTCTTTCCGGCGGAAAGAAATAGGAAGGAATGTGGAAAGAGCTGCTCGGAATCCGGAAGGAATGGGCAAGTCTGCCGCCAAACCTTCCGAAGTATTCTGCGCTGAAAGGAAAAGAGAGGAAATGAAAAGAAAGGACAATTTCGCGCCGCGCCGAAATCACAGGGGGACTGTGGACAACACATGAAGCCAAGAACGGCAGAGCCACGGGCGGGGGTGCTGTCCGACTGGATCGGGCGGGTCGAGTTGGCGGAGGAACTGGGGGTCACACCCGACACGCTGGCGCGCTGGGCGACGAGGGGCACGGGGCCGCCGCTGGTGAAGGTCGGGCGACGGGTGTTTTACCGGCGCAAGAGCGTTGAACGGTGGCTTGCTGAAAGCGAAAGGAAGAACCAAAATGGATGATCCAACAATGATGATCGAGATACCGGGCGGGACTATGGCCGGCCCGTTCACGCAAGGCGAGCTTGAGCAGGCGCGGGGTAGGGCCGGCAAGACGCCCCTGAAACCCGACCCGGATTTCGAGGCAGCGCGCGAGAAGGTTTATCGCGTGGCCGCATCCGAGTTGCGCCAGTTCGTCGAGCGTTTCGAACGTCTGGATGCCGAGAAAAAGGGCATTGCGGACCAGCAGAAGGAGGTGATGGCCGAGGCCAAGGGGCGCGGCTACGACACCAGGGCGCTGCGCCAGATCATCCGCGAGCGCAAGCGTGACAAGGACGACCTGGCCGAGAAACAGGCCGTGCTCGACCTCTACCGCGAGGCGCTGGGGATGTGAGCATGCCGGGATCGCCATCGCCATACGCCTTGCCTGACGGCAATGTGCAGATCGCCTTTTCCGGCGGTCGCACCTCCGCCTTCATGCTGCACCAGATCCTCGAGGCCAACGGCCCCCTGCCGGATCGCGTCGAGGTCACGTTCCAGAACACCGGTCGGGAAATGCCGCAGAC
>WFTU01000025.1 GCA_015485375.1 Paracoccaceae bacterium
GCATCACCACCGCCGCCCCCGCGATCCCGACCGCCAGCCATTGCGGGCGGCTCAGGCGTTCACCGAAAAAGAAGAAGCCGAAAGCGACCGAGACCATCGGAAAGATGTAGTAACCGAAGCTCGCCTCCATCGCCCAGCCCTGCTGGATGGAGAAGATAAAGCCGAACCAGTTGATGGAAATCATCACCGCCGAGGTCACCAGCAACCCCAGCAAGCGCCGCTCGCGCAGATGCCCCAGAACCGACCCAAGCCGCCCCTGCAGCGTCAGCACAATACCGAAAAACACCAGGGACCAGAGCGTGCGGTGGCTCAGGACCTCCAGCGGCGGCACATGGGCGATCAGCTTGTAATACATCCCCGACAGCCCCCAGATGGAGCTGGCCGCGACAATCGCCAGAACGCCTTTGGTCGTGTCTTTCATGGGATGCCTTCAAACGCAAAATGCCCCGCCAGAGTGGCAGGGCATTCCGTTAAAGTCTATGGCCGAAATCAGGCGTTCGACAGCCGCTCCGCAACGTTTTCCCAGTTGACCAGATTGTCGAGGAAGTTGGTCAGATACTTGGGACGCGCATTGCGGAAATCGATGTAGTAGGAATGCTCCCACACATCACAGCCCAGAAGCGCGGTCTGGTTGAAGCACAGCGGGTTAACACCGTTTTCCGTCTTGGTCACTTTCAGCGAACCATCGGTGTCCACAACCAGCCAGGCCCAGCCGGAACCGAACTGGCCCGCACCCGCGGCGCTGAACTGCGATTTGAACTCGTCCACGGAGCCGAAAGCGTCAACGATGCGCGTTTCCAGCTCGGAAGGCATGGCACGGCCGGTCGGTCCCATCATTTCCCAGAACTGTGTATGGTTCCAGTGCTGCGAGGCATTGTTGAAAATGCCGTTCTGCGCAACCGCACCGGCCTCGTAGGTGCCGCGGATGATATCCTCGAGCGGTTTATCCTCCCACTCGGTGCCCTTGATCAGGTTGTTGCCGTTGGTGACATAGGCGGCGTGATGCAGGTCGTGGTGGTATTTCATCGTCTCTTCGGACATGCCGCCGGCGGCGAGCGCATCGTGGGCATAGGGAAGATCGGGAAGTTCGAAAGCCATGGTAAACCCCTTTTCGGTTTGTGAATAACGCGACGTTCCTGTCGCTTGCTGCGGAATATAAGCCGAAAATCGGCAGAGGGAAGGGCAAAGGGGCTTCCAGCGACGAATTGGCAGTGATATGGGCGAATTATCCCGTTGATTGGAAACCCGATGTCACACTCCCGTGAAAATATGCGCGGCGCGCTGTTCATGATGGCCTCCATGGCCGGATTTACGCTGAATGATACCATGATCAAACTGGTGTCGGATGATCTGCAACTGTTTCAGGCGGTGTTCCTGCGCGGCATCGTGGCGACCCTGCTGCTCGGGGCACTGGCGTGGCATCAGGGGGCGCTGTCCTTCCGGCCCACCCGTCGCGACCTGAAAATCATCGGCGTGCGCACCTTTGCCGAGGTCGGCGCGACCTTCTGTTTCCTCACCGCCCTGTTCAACATGCCGCTGGCCAACGCCACGGCGATCCTGCAATCGCTGCCGCTGGCGGTGACCCTCGCGGCCTCGCTTTTTCTGGGGCATACGGTCGGCTGGAAACGCTATCTGGCGATTGCCATCGGCTTTACCGGTATGCTGATTATCGTGCGCCCGGGCACCGAGGGTTTCAACGCCTATGCGCTCTGGGCCGTGGCGGCGGTGGGGTTCGTGACCCTGCGCGATCTGCTGTCGCACAAGCTGGCGCCCGAGACCCCCTCGATGTTCGTGGCGCTGTTTACGGCGGCTTCGGTCATGGCGCTGGCCGGCGTGGCGGCGACAACGCAGGAATGGCGCGCGGTGCCGGTGGATACCATGGTCTATCTGGCTGCAGCGGCGGCATTTATCCTTGTCGGCTATATCTCCGCGGTCACGGCCATGCGGCACGGAGAGATCGCTTTCGTTTCCCCCTTCCGCTACAGCGCCCTGATCTGGGCGCTCCTGCTCGGGCTACTGGTTTTCGGAGACATCCCCGACCGCTACACCGTTATCGGCAGCCTGATTGTTGTTGCCACCGGCATCTATACCTTCCACCGCGAGCGGCGGATTTTGCGCCGCCAGCGTAGTGGCGACTGAAAACACCGCGATCAGGTTCACAAGCCACATGCCGCCGGAAGCAACCACATAGAACAGCAATCTGGCGATATTCCGCCGCGCATTCATCCAGCCGGAATAGACAAGCATCGTCGGCATGATACCGATGACCCACGACAGGACGATAAACGCCTGCCAGCCGAAGGTGCCGCCGGTGCCGAAATATCCGTAAAGCGTGCCGATCAGCAGGCTTGCGCCCAGAGTGACCAGCAAGGTTGTGCGAAACCGCCAGCGCCCCTGCGCCTCGACCAGTTTTGCCACGGGACGCGGCAGCGCAACCGGCAGCGGCGAGCCGCAGGAAATACATTTCGTCGCCATCGGCTCCGCTGGGGTATTGCAATAGACGCAGAGTTTCTGTCGCATCACTTCAGCGGAAACATCAGCGCGGCGACGCGACGTCCTTCGGCCAGCAACAGGTTGTAGGTGCGGCACGCGGCCGAGGTCTGCATGAACTCGACGCCAAGCCCCGCCGCCTCCAGCGTTTCGCGAAAATCGCGGGGCGGATAGGCGATGGTGTCGCCGGTGCCGACCAGAACGATGTCGAATTCGCCGCGCCGCGCCAGCAGCGGCGCGATGTCGCCATAGCCCTGCCAGCCGGAGGCTTCCGAGGGGGTCAGCATCATCGCGCCCTCGTATTTCTGCCCCGCAAGGCGGAAAAAGCCGGAGCCGTAACCGTCAACCGGCACGGCTCCGTCAAAGGCGATTTCCGCCATGGTGACGCATTTGCACTCAGGCATCGATATCCGCGAACTGCGTGCCTGCCGCGCCGTTGTCGGTCTTGTCCCAGTCCCGCTTCACGCCAAGGCGCAGCAGAATGACCGAGGCCACAAAGACCGAGGAATAGGTCCCGACGACAATCCCCCAGATCATGGCGAAAGTGAATCCGCGGATCACGTCGCCGCCAAGGAAATACAGCGCCAGCAGCGCGATCAGCGTGGTAACGGAGGTCATCACCGTGCGCGAAAGCGTCTCGTTGATCGACAGGTTAAGAACCTCTTTCAGATCCATCTGCTTGTAGCGGCGCAGGTTCTCGCGCACGCGGTCGAACACGACCACGGTATCGTTGAGCGAGTAGCCGACAATCGTCAGGATCGCCGCGATAATCGTCAGGTTGAACTCGATCTGCGTGACCGCGAACACCCCGATGGTCAGGGTGACGTCATGCACCAGCGCCGCGACGGCCCCGACGGAGAACTGCCACTCGAAGCGCAGCCAGATGTAGAAAAGCACCGCGCCGACCGCCAGCACCACGGCCAGAATACCCGCCTGCACCAGCTCGCCGGAGACCTTTGCCCCCACACTGTCGGTTTGCAGATAGACAATATCGGGATATTGCGCCGTCAGCGTGTCTTTCACCTTGATAATCAGGTCGTTCTGGATGGCGGGGTCGTCGTCCATCTGCTCGATACGGATCAGGGCGATGTTTTTCACCTCGCCCTTCAGCGCGGCGGCGGGATCGGAGATCGCCGTCACCGACACGTCGCCGATATCGAGATCGCCGAGGATCTTGCGATAGTCGCCAACCGGCACCGCTTCGGGGGTTTCGACCATAATCATCGAGCCGCCGCGGAAATCGATACCGAAGTTCAGCCCCATGGTGAAAAACGCCACCAGCGAGGCGATGATCAGAGCCGTGGACAAACCGATCGAGAGCTTCGAGATACCGAAGAAATCGAAACTGGTATTCTCTGGAACCATTTTCAAACGCATGATCCGCTCCTTACACTTCGATGGTTTTGGGTTTGCGACGGGCCATCCACATGGAGACCATCAGGCGCGTAACCCAGATTGCGGTAAAGACCGAGGTGATAATCCCGAGGCCCAGCGTCACCGCAAAGCCGCGCACCGGACCGGAGCCGATGGCAAACAGGATCACCGCCGCAATCAGCGTGGTAACATTGGCGTCGATAATCGCCGAGAGCGCCTTCTGGTAGCCTGTCTCGATCGCGCGCACAGGGCCGCGGCCGTTTTTCAGCTCCTCCCGGATACGCTCGAAGATCAGCACGTTGGCGTCCACCGCCATCCCGATCGTCAGCACGATACCGGCGATCCCCGGCAAGGTCAGCGTCGCCCCGATGATCGAGAGCAGCGCGAATATCATCGCGACGTTCAGGACCAGCGCGATATCGGCGAACAGGCCGAACAGGCCATAGGACAGCAGCATGAAGATCAGCACCGCGGCAAAGGCGACGACCGTGGCGATCTTGCCCGCGTCAATCGAATCCTGCCCCAGTTCCGGCCCGATGGTCCGTTGTTCCAGCA
>WFTU01000026.1 GCA_015485375.1 Paracoccaceae bacterium
ATCGCAATACAGCACATCCTTGCGCACGTCGAAATAGAAGCTCGACAGATCGACGGTGCAGAACTGGAACAGCTTCTGGAACACGCCCTGAAAATCATAGGCGTCGTAACCGGCCCGCACCACCTCGTCCAGCTCGGCCAGACGATGCAGCACCCAGCGTTCCAGCTCCGGCATATCGGCCGGATCGACCCGCTCCGCCTCGTCGAACCCGTTCAGATTGCCGAGCATGAACCGCATGGTGTTGCGCAACCGGCGATAGCTGTCCGCCACCCCTTTCAGGATTTCGTCACCGATGCGCAGGTCCGCCGTATAATCCGACTGCGCCACCCAGAGGCGCAGGATATCGGCGCCATACTGTTTCACCACCTTTTCCGGCGCAATGGTATTGCCGACGGATTTGGACATTTTCATGCCCTTCGCATCCAGCGTAAACCCGTGCGTCAGCACCCCCTTGTAGGGCGCGTGCCCCGTGGTCCCGACCGACTCGAGCAGGCTGGAATGGAACCAGCCGCGATGCTGGTCGGTGCCTTCCAGATACAGGTCCGCGACCCCGTCCGGCGAGCCGTCCGCGCGGTCGCGGATCACGAAGGCATGGGTCGAGCCGCTGTCGAACCACACATCCAGAATATCCGTGACCATCTCCCAGTCCTCGCCGGCCCGATCGCCAAGGAAACGCGCCCGCGCGCCCTCCTCGAACCAGGCATCGGCGCCCTCGTTGCGGAAGGCGTCCGAAATGCGCGTGTTCACCGCCGGATCGCGCAGGATCTCCACCTGCCCCTCGCCCGCATCGCGGATGAAGCAGGTCAGCGGCACACCCCAGGCCCGCTGGCGCGACAGCACCCAGTCGGGCCGGTTCTCGATCATCGAATACAGGCGGTTGCGCCCGGTCTGCGGCGTCCATTTCACATGGTCGATCTCGGCCAATGCCCGCTCGCGGATGGTCTTGCCGTGCATGTCCAGCCCGTCATTCAGGTCCTTGTCGATGGCGACAAACCACTGCGGCGTATTGCGGAAAATCACCGGCGCCTTGGAGCGCCACGAATGCGGATAGCTGTGCTTGACCCGCCCGCGCGCGATCAGCGCACCGGATTCC
Organism: Paracoccaceae bacterium; assembly: GCA_015485375.1. GTDB lineage: Bacteria > Pseudomonadota > Alphaproteobacteria > Rhodobacterales > Rhodobacteraceae > NORP23. Next base: position 1,094 of record WFTU01000026.1, read on the forward strand.
ACCAGCTTGGCGATCACGGCCTGATTGGCCTTGCCTTCCTTGCCCTTGCGGTCAAACACCTGCAGACCGGCAAAGAACGGCACGAATTCGGGAAAACGCGATTCCTCGTCCACATTATGGGTCATCCGGTCGGTCCAGCCACGCTTGACGAAACATTCATAGTCATCCGCACCGTGGCTCGGCGCCGTATGCACGAACCCCGTGCCCGCATCGTCGGTCACATGATCCCCGTCGATCATCGGCACGTCATAGGACCAGAAGTCGTCCATATCGGCAAACGGATGCTTGCAGACCAGCGGCGACAGCTCCTCCGCCGTCACATCGCGCAGCCGCGTAAACTCCGTCACGCGCGACTTGCCCAGCGCATCCTCGGCCAGCGCATCGGCCAGCACGAGCAGATCACCCTCGGCGGTCCAGCTTTCCTCCTCCGTCGCATCGACACGGTAGAGGCCATAGGCAATCTTCGGATTATAGGCGACCGCCTTGTTCGAGGGGATCGTCCACGGCGTCGTGGTCCAGATAACCACGCTCGCCCCCTCCAGATCACCCGAGGCATTGGTAAAGGGAAACTTCACCCAGATCGTATGGCTGGTATGATCGTGATACTCGATCTCCGCCTCGGCCAGCGCGGTTTTCTCGACCGGCGACCACATCACCGGTTTCGAGCCGCGATACAGGCTCTCGTTCATCACGAATTTCATGAACTCCTCGGCAATCACCGCCTCGGAGGAAAAATTCATCGTCAGATAGGGGTCTTCCCAGTTGCCGGTCACGCCCAGACGCTTGAACTCCTCGCGCTGGATATCGACCCAGCCGGCGGCGAATTTGCGGCACTCGGCGCGCAATTCGTTGATCGGCACGTCGTCCTTGTTCTTGCCCCTGGCGCGATACTGTTCCTCGATCTTCCACTCGATCGGCAGGCCGTGACAGTCCCAGCCCGGCACATAGCGCGCGTCCTTGCCCGACATCTGCTGGCTGCGCACCACCATATCCTTCAGGATCTTGTTGAGCGCATGCCCGATGTGCAGATGCCCGTTGGCATAGGGGGGGCCGTCATGCAGGATAAACGGCTTGCGGCCCTTCTGTTCGCGCAGGCGATGATAAACATCCAGCTTTGCCCAGCGTTCCAGCCATTCCGGCTCGCGTTTGGGCAGGCCCGCCCGCATGGGGAAATCGGTTTTCGGCAGGTTCAGGGTCGTCTGGTAGTCGGGGGTCTCGGCGCACATTTTGCGGCTCCGTAAATCAGGAATATCAAAAGGAGTGGGTCGGTGCGGCAGGCTCCATGCACCTTTTCCCGGCGTCTCGCTCAGAGCGCCGGGCGACTAATTCGTATAA
>WFTU01000027.1 GCA_015485375.1 Paracoccaceae bacterium
CCTCGATCCCGTCTTCGGCCAGCCGCCGCCAGACACCGGTATTGGCCTCGTGATCCTGATTGGTCACCACCACCGCATCGCCGGGCTTCATGATATGGCGGAACGCCTGCGCCAGAACATAGGTGTTCTGGCTGGTAGACGGCCCGAAGGACAACTCGCTCTCGCCGATGTTCAGCAGGGCCGCCAGCCGCGTGCGCGCCTCGTCCATCTCCGCCCCCGCCAGCCGCGAGGCCTCGTATGGCGCATAGGGCTGCACCTTGCGCTGCCGGTAATACCGGTTCAGCCGGTCAATCACGAACCCGCTGGTATAGGACCCGCCGGCATTTTCAAAAAACGCCTGCCCCTGCAACGAGGGCTCGGAAAACGCCGGAAACTGCCTGCGGATAAAGTCAACATCCAGCGATCCCATATCAACCTCTTCTGCTTTGAAAAATACTCGCAGGGGGCAAGGGGGCGACAGCCCCCAAATTACCCGTTCACATCCACAACCACACGCCCCTTGACCTGCCCCTTCAGAATGGCGCGGCCAAGCTCGGGTAAATCGCCAAGCGTCGCCGGCTGCACCATGGCCCCCAGCTTGTCCATCGGCAGGTCGCGCGCAATACGCTCCCACGCCCGCAAACGGTTGTCATAGGGCTGCATCACACTGTCGATACCCAGCAGATTCACGGCGCGCAGCAGGAACGGAATAACCGTCGTATTCAACTGCGCCCCGCCCGCCAGACCGACCGCGGCAACCGAGGCACCGTATTTCATCTGCCCCAGCACCCGCGCCAGCATGTCACCGCCGACCGCATCGACACAACCGGCCCATGTTTCGGACTCCAGCGGCCGCTTCACGGTCTCGTTGATCTCCTCGCGCGCCACGATCTGTGTGGCCCCGCGCGAGGTCAGATACTCCGCCGCCTCCGGCCGTCCCGTGACCGCCGCAACCTCGTATCCCAAATTCGCCAGTATCGCCGTCGCAACCGAACCGACACCTCCGGCCGCCCCCGTCACCAGCACCGGCCCGTGGTCTTTCTCCAGCCCGTGATCCTCCAGCGCCATGATCGCCAGCATCGCGGTGAACCCCGCCGTGCCGACCGCCATCGCCTGTCGCGTCGTCAGCCCCTCGGGCAGCGGCACCAGCCAGTCGGCCCGCACCGAAGCCTTCTGCGCATACCCGCCCCAATGGGCCTCGCCCACACGCCAGCCGGTCAGCACAACCTTGTCGCCCGCCTTGTAGCGCTCATCCTCGGAACTGCTCACCGTTCCGGCAAAATCGATCCCCGGCACATGCGGATAGTTGCGCACCAGCCCGCCACCCGGCCCGATGCACAGACCATCCTTGTAGTTCACCGTGGAATACTCCACATCCACCAGCACATCGCCGTGCGGCAGGTCCGAAACCTCCAGTTGCTGCACAGACGCCGAGGTTTTCCCCTCGTCGTTCTTTTCCACTACCAAAGCATTGAAAGACATGTTCATTCCTCTCCATAGCCCTTGGGCACCGGCAGGTCCGGCAACCCCTCGGCGCGCTTTTTAAGCGCGCGGCCGATCACCACGCGGCTGATTTCCGTTGTGCCATCGACGATCCGCAACATCTGGCTCAACCGGCTCAGCCGGTCCATGCCGTATTGCGCCAACAATCCGCTGCCGCCCATCACCTGCGTGCAGGTATTCGCCGCGCGCACCGCCGCATCCGGCACGAATTTTTTCGCATGCGCCGCCATCACCGGCCCCTCCGGTGTGCCGAGCGCATTGGCCGCGGCGCGATACAGCAGGCGCGAGGCCTCCAGATCCGTCGCCACATCCCCCAGCATCCACTGGATCCCGTCGAGATCAAGGTTCACCCCGCTGAACATCTTGCGGTTCTTGGCATAGCCCAGCGCCGTATCCAGAGCACTTTCGATCAGCCCGCAACAGCCCGAGGCAATCGAGACCCGCGCAATATCGATCGCCATCAGCGACCCTTGCAGCCCCTGCCCGACCGGCAGGATGATATTGTCCTCGGACACCACCACATTGTCGAAATACATCTCCGACAGCGGCAGGAAATTATAGGACGGCGTGTCATAGCGCGGCCCGAAGGAGACCCCCGCGGCGTCCTTGGGAATGGCAATCATCGCCATATCCTTGTGGCCCTTCCCGTCACCGGTTTTCACCACGGTCAGATAGACATCCGCCTCGCCGGCCAACGAGACCCAGGCCTTCGCCCCGTTGATCGTCCAGGTCCCGTCGCCGTTGATCGTGGCGCGGGTATACATGTTGGCCGCATCCGATCCCGACTGCGGCTCTGTCAGCGCGAAATTCGCCAGCTTGCGCCCCGAGGTCAGATCCCGCGCCCATTTCTCCTTGAACGCCTCCGTGCCATAGCCACAGGTGGCAAAGGTGCAGATATTGTGCATCGACAGTGCAAAGGCATAGGCCCCGTCGCCCTTGCCCAGTTCCTCGTAAACCCGGATACCCTCGCCAAGCGGCAACCCCTGCCCGCCCCATTCCTCGGGCGCATACAGTCCGGTCAGACCGGCAGCCCCCGCCTTGTCCGAGGCCGCCCGCGGCCAGACGCCGGCCTTGTTCCAGTCATCCACTTCCGGTTTGATAACCGCGTCACAATGCTGACGCGCGGCGGCGAGAATTTCATCGATCTTCGATCCCATCGGGTCTCTCCTTGGAAAAATACGCATATCCACATTCGCCGATTCGCGACGCAGGGGTCAATTCATCCGCGCCCTTTGACGCAGCGTTAGCCCCCGCATCTGCCGTAGCGTAACAAATATTCGCACCGGCGGGCAGAATTTTCGGAAAATTTACCCCGCATTAACCGTTTTCCCCGAACCCTGACCCGAAGATTAACCAATTCCGGGGTCTATCGTGAGAGAGAAGACGCGCATCACCGCCATCGGCTCCTGCCGCATCGCCACACCGCTGAAGGCCGCGCCGGCATACCTCCCCGTTCTGAACAACAATGCCCGAATCTACGGCTACACCCACACCGCGCCGGAGGCCCTGCAACAGGTCCGCTTCCTGCAACAGGATTTCACCCCCCTGCCCGACACGCTGCCCCTGCTGATGCCCGCCACCGACTTCGATACCCTGTCTGCAAGCACGCACGAACCCTCCGATTTCTATATCGTCGAGCTGTCCTCGGCCAAACACCTGCACATCGCCGGCACACAGGTGCAGCTCAACTACGTCACCCGCCATTTCGCGGATTTCTTCGCCGACAAACCCCGCGCCCGCGATTTCTGGCGCCTCTCCGACGGGCGGCAGGAAGCCGAAAAGCAGGCGTTTCTGGAACAGCAGGACAGCTATCAAACCCTGTCGGACACGGACAAGGCCCTGCTTGGCGCCCTGACGCTGGAGATGGCCACGCCGGACAGCCTCGCCGCCACCATCAGCGAAATCCGCGACCGCCTGCCCCGCCTGCTGATCCTGACCCATTGCAACGCCACGGGCGCGAACGGGCAGCCGCTGAAGGCCCGCGCCGCCTATATTGACATGGTGGAACAGGCCGCGGCGAAGGCCCGCGTGCCGGTTTTCAACCCGACCGCCTCGCTGCAGGCCTTCGGGCAGGAACACGCCCTCTCGGACCCCGAAACCAGCCTGTCGCATTACGCCGCCGACTTCGGCGATTTCCTGTTCGCCGGCATTTTTGATCGCCACATCGCCCCCGCACGCGGCGTCCCCTCCGGCAGCGAGGCCATTTCCCGCGCCATCGCCCATTTTGAATCCCGCACCGAGATCAAATCCATCGCCCCGCATATCGGCAGCATCGCCTTCCTCACCGGCTCGCTCGGCGCCGGCGGGGCGGAACGGCAACTTGCCCGCCTTGCCGCCGAAATGCGCCGCCGCGAGATGGTCGCCGGCACGGTCGAGGTCATCGTCTCCACCCTCGACCCCGCAAAGGGCCGCGATTTCTTCCTGCCCGGGCTGCAAGCCGCCGAGGTCCCCGTTGCCACCATCCCCGACCTGCCCGCGGTCCTGTCCCCCGACGACCTGCCCGCGCCGCTGCAACCCCTGCTGCGCCACCTGCCGCCGCAAACGCAGCAGGCC
>WFTU01000028.1 GCA_015485375.1 Paracoccaceae bacterium
GCCGAGCGTCATGCGGGACAAGGCTTGCAGATGGTGATGATCGGCCATGCGGGCCATCCCGAAACCGTCGGCACCATGGGCCAGTTGCCCGAGGGCGAGGTTCTGCTGGTGGAAACAGCCGCCGATGTGGCCGAAATCTTGCCGCGCGATCCCTCGCGCCTGGCCTATATCACCCAGACGACCCTCTCGGTCGATGACACCGTCGGCATCGTCGATGCGCTCAAGGCCCGCTTCCCCGATATCGTTGGGCCGCGCAAAGAGGATATCTGCTACGCCACCACCAACCGGCAGGCCGCGGTCAAGGAAATCGCGCCGAAGGTCGATGCGCTGCTGGTGATCGGTGCCCCGAATTCCTCCAACTCCCGCCGTCTGGTGGAGGTCGCGAGCAACAACGGCTGCGACTATGCGCAACTGGTGCAGCGGGCGGACGACATCGACTGGCGCGCGCTCGAGGGGATCGCTTCGGTTGGCATCACCGCCGGCGCCTCCGCCCCCGAAATCCTGATAAACGAGGTCATCGACGCCTTTCGCGCCCGTTTCGACGTAACCGTGGAAATCGTGGAAACCGCGCAGGAAAACATCGAATTCAAGGTTCCCCGCGTGCTCAGGGCGGCCTCATGAGCGCCGACAGGAAAACCCTGTCGGTCTATGACGCGAAGGTTGCCGACTATGTGAAAATGGCGGTCGGGGATGACGACTTCCCGAACCTGAACGGGTTCATGAACGAGATCCCCGCAGGCGGAAAAGTCCTCGATCTGGGTTGTGGTCCCGGAACCAAGGCGGCGATCATGGCTAAGGCCGGTTTCGATGTCGACGCGGTGGATGCCTCGGTCGAGATGGTGGAATTCGCGCGTAACAAACGCAATGTTCCGGCGCGTGTTGCCACTTTTGACGATATTTCGGGCGAACGCATCTATGACGGCATCTGGGCCAATTTCAGCCTGTTGCACGCCCGCAAGGCCGAACTGCCTGCCTATCTGGACGCGATCCACAAGGCGCTGAAGTCGGGCGGCGTATTCCACATCGGCATGAAACTCGGCGAAGGCGAAAAGCGTGACAGGATCGGGCGTTTCTACGCCTATTACAGCAAAGAGGAATTGATGGATTTACTACAGATCGCCGGTTTCACGCCGGTCTATACGGAGCTTGGCTCGGGCAAGGGAATGGACGGAACGGAATCGCCGTGGATCGTGGTGCGCGCCCATGCCTGATCTGATCGTCTACACGGACGGAGCCTGCTCCGGCAATCCTGGCCCCGGCGGCTGGGGCGCATTGATGCAGGCCGTCAAGGATGGCAAAGTCCTCAAGGAACGCGAACTCAGCGGCGGGGCGCCGGATACCACCAACAACCGTATGGAGCTGATGGCGGCGATCAGCGCACTGGAGGCACTTGACCGCCCCTCCACCCTTACCATCGTCACCGACAGCAACTATGTTAAAGGCGGCGTCACCGGCTGGATCCACGGCTGGAAGCGCAACGGCTGGAAAACCAGCGCCCGCAAGCCGGTCAAGAATGTCGACCTCTGGCAACGTCTTGATGAAGCGCAGGCGCGCCACAATATAACGTGGGAATGGGTGAAGGGTCACAACGGCCACCCCGAAAACGAACGCGCCGACGAACTGGCGCGCGCGGGCATGGAACCGTTCAAGCCCGCGAAACGGAAAAGAGGATAAAATGGCCAAGCCTGTCGTCGGTATTATCGGAAACATGCAGGTGATCGAGGAATCCTACGTCGTGCAGGCGGTGGGCCTGATGAATATCGACGCGGTGACCACAGCCGTGGATGCCATGCCTCTCATCGTGCCGGCCATGCCGACCATCGGGGAAATCGACGACCTGCTGAATGCCTGTGACGGCTTCATGTTCACCGGTGGTCGCCCGAATGTGCATCCCAGCCATTACGGTCACGAGCCAACGGAAAAGCACGGCGCCTTCGACCTTAATCGTGACTCCCTGACCCTGCCGCTGATCCGGCGCAGTGTGGAGGTCGGCAAACCGATCCTCGGCATCTGTCGCGGCTTTCAGGAAATGAACGTGGCTTTCGGCGGCACGCTCCACCCCGAAATTCGCGAGCTGCCCGGCCGCATGAACCACCGCATGCCCCCCGAAGGCACGCTGGAGGAAAAATTCGCCCACCGGCATACAGTGACCCTCGACCCGAACGGGGTCTTTAC